>NZ_JAZHLJ010000219.1:0-1508 GCF_036549495.1 Aurantimonas sp. C2-5-R2 | reverse complement strand
TCTGGGGCATTACCATGTCGATACGTTACCTGCGCCCTCAAGGGTAAATTCCCGGGTGGTCGATGTCTCATCGTCATTGGCACGGAGGGCTGGCCGCTGGCGAAGTTCCCCGCGCTTGCCGTGGAAGATCACGCGGGCCAGCCTGTGGCGGTTCTCGCCGCGGTTGAGCTGAATGAGGATGCGCCGGCGGTAATGCTCGTCGTCGATGAAGCGCAGCAGATAAAGCGTCTTGATCAGGCGCCCCAGCTCCTGGAGCGCACGGGCCAGTTTCGTCGGACGGTCGTTGGTCTGGAGGGTTCGCGTGAGCCCGGCGGCTCGCACGACGCCGAGTTTCAGCGAGCCGGCAAGGCGCAGAAGATCGTCCCAGTGGTCGGCGATGAGGCGCATGTTAATCTTGTTCGACGCGAGATCGTCGAGCAGGCCGTAGTCGGCCTTTCCATTCACCCGCCAGAAGCGGGAGCCACCGATGTCGGCGATGCGAGGGCTGAACTGGTAGCCGAGGAGATGGAAGATTCCGAAGATCGTATCGGTATAGCCCGCCGTGTCCGTCATGATCTCGGTGGGAGAAAGCTCAGTTTCCTGCTCCCAGGACGAGAGCCAGGAGATAAAGGCTGTCGCGCAGCGTTCCGGGTATGGTGATCGCGTTGAGGCCGGTGAACTGGTCGGACGCCAGATTGTACCAGGTGACGCCGCGCTCGTGCCCGAAGTAGCGGGGATTGGGACCGGAATGAATGGTGCGCACGGGCACGACGAAGCGCAGGCCGTCGGCCGAGGCGACGTCGCCGCCTCCCCAGGAATGTGCCAGCGGAACCGCGTTCTGTGCTGCCACCAGCGCGGCGTTGGACGCGGCCAGCGTTTCAGCGCGCAGGAAGTTCTGCTTCACCCAACTCAGGCGCGATCGACGCAGCGCCGGTCTGTCACGCCGCACAAGCGGCTCGAAGCCGATGTTGCAGGCCTCCGACACGAGAACCGCGCTGACGCTCGTCGCGATGTCCTCGACGCGTGAGCCCCCTTCGCTGGCATGGGTAAAGCGATCGGCAAAGCCGGTCCTCGCCTGCATTTCGAGGATGAGTTCGGGCAGATCGACCTGCGGGAGCCGGGCCTCCACCGCAGCACGGAGCGCCACGAGGCTCGGGGGCTCCTCGATCTTGTCGAGCTGCGCGACCGACAGATCGGCGCCGGCGGTCGTCGCCTCGATCGACAGCGCCGGGTTGGCAGGCGCGCGATCGGCGGTTTCCCGATAGGCGAGATCGAGGCGCGCCGAAAGCCGGGTTAGTTCCTCGTCGGCCGACGCCGAGACACCGACCGTGCGGCAGACAGCGGGGCGGGCGGCTTCCCAGGCCGCGCCGGACAAAAGTCCCTTGCGGGGATAGCACACATTGTCGGTTTGCTCGGGCTGTCGCCTGCCTCCGTGAATGATGTCAGCAGGCCGACGCTCTACCGCTATCGCTCCGTGATCCGCGCCCATCTCGCCGTCATGCCCTTCGACGATGCCGGAGAACGTCTGG
>NZ_JAZHLJ010000218.1:0-1559 GCF_036549495.1 Aurantimonas sp. C2-5-R2 | reverse complement strand
AAACAGCCTATCCACTGGCCGGGTTTTACTCCGGCGCGGCCGACCCTCTCGCCGCCGCTTCGTGGCCTAATTTGTCACCGCCCTACACAGCGGCGGTGACAGAGCAATAATGTCGCCGGTGACGCGGATCAGAAGACCTTTTTCAAAGCAGTCGACGAAAGCATCATAGGCACGCGCTCCTGGCGCATCGGCACGCGGCGCCAGTTCGATGCCGGCCACTAGCCCAATGGTGCGAATGTCGATGACGTTAGGAAGCTCGCGCAACGAGTGGATGGCGTCCTGCCAGACCGCAGCAAGAGATGCGGCACGCGTCAGCAGTTCCTCCTCACGGTAGATCTCAAGCGCCGCCAGGCCGGCGACAATCTATTTGGCCGAGCGCTGCAGATCCTGAGGGAGCGCTACGGACCCGGAGCGGACACGGGTAAGGTTTCGCTCGTGCATGATGGAGAAGAAGGAGGAATCGTGATCAGTGGCCGGCTTGAGGTGACCATCGAGGACGAGCGTCGGATTCTCGGGCCCGGAGACGCCTATTACTTCGAAAGCCGGCGGCCGCATCGCTTCCGCTGCGTCGGGCCGATGCCGTGTGAGGTAGTGAGCGCCTGCACGCCGCCGACCTTTTAGATCTCTACCTGCCACTCAATGCGCCGGTTCTCTATTTAAAGATAAAGATCGGGATTCAGTATTTCGGCGGAGTGATGATCCAGACGACCTGTGTTGTAAGGCTACCTGAATTAGCACACCGATGAACATCCGTGCTGCGGAATGAAAAGCTGTCACCCTCTTCCAGTCGGTAATGTCGTCCCTTGATCCAAAGATCGAGGGTGCCAGAGATCACCAGACCAGCTTCCGCACCGTCGTGACTATAGTCGCCGCTATCGGATCCAGGCTCAAGAGTGCTAAGCAAGACCTCTAGGGGGCCGCTCAGGTTGGGCGAAAGCAGCTCCTCCGAGATACCAATGTTGGTGAAGGATAATTTTCGGCGATGGCCTCTGCGAACGATGAAATCTCGTCCCTCGGGAGAGCCCGGATTGGTATCCTGAAAGAACCAGCTCATCTGAACTCCGAGGATGTCGCTGATTCGCTTCAGAACGCCGATTGGCAATTTGGAACGGTTGCGTTCGATCTGGCTTAGGTAGCTAACAGATATATCGGCCTCCCTCGCCACCTCCTGAAGAGTCAGACCTCGGATCTTGCGGAGTTCACGAATTTGTCTGCCAATGGCAATATCCGAATCGTACTGATCCGAATTTGGACAGCCGATCCACTCATCGGCCATTTGTTGCAATTGGGGTGCCATTTGGTTCCTTGCTCAGTATGTGGTCGGGCTCCTACTCACCCAAGCCCTCGATACGCCGGTTTGACGGATCATAGAAGGGTCGGATCGTTGCTGTCGCGGGAATCCTTTCTCCAGCTACTTCGATTTGAAAGGTACCCGCGCCTACGAAAGTGTGCACGGCGGTGACAAACCAGGGGGATGTCCCGAAGTTTGTTGAACTTCGTTGAGCGGCGATGCCGGGTTGAACGTTACGCGGCCCTCGATGCAGGGGCAATGAACTTTT
>NZ_JAZHLJ010000217.1:0-1645 GCF_036549495.1 Aurantimonas sp. C2-5-R2 | reverse complement strand
GGCTCTTGCGCATGTTGTGTGGTTTTACGGCGCCAGGATCAGTCGGCGGCGGAGCAGTTCGAGATTTCCGCGGCCATACATGGAGCGCTTGAGCAGCTTCAGCTTATTCACCTGGCCCTCGACCTGGGCGCTACTCCAACAGGTTTCCAAAGCGGCTCGAACCGCATCGCCGTCATGCTGAAGGCCTGCGGCGAAGGTTTCGACAGGACGCAGACCACAGCGCTTTGCGCCACGAAGCCAATCGTCGAACGCGGGGCCGGCATCATGGGCCTTGGTTCCGACCCGGCGGACGAGATCGACGAAACGGCGAACAACTCGAATGAGGATGGCGGCGTCGCGATCCTGGCTGATTCGCAGGATCGCGTTAGCCTCTTCGATCGACCTCCTTTCTGGTGCCTTGACGATCAACCACGCGAGTTGCTTCGGGGACGGAATCGAAACAGGGTTTTGGGTGGCGGGAGCTGGCGGAGCCGTATCGACCGTCCTATGCGGGGCATGTTTCGACGGAGCCGTCCGGTGGTCCTGAAGCCACCGATGAATCTGGCTGGCGGAACCGCCATAGCCAAGATCGCGGCATTCGCGCCAGAGCTGCAGGCCGTTTTCGCATCCGTTCGCGAGCCGCGATCTCAGCAACGGCAGATAGGGATCAATGATGCTGCTTGCCGTTGCCCGCACGGCCCGCTCGGGAAAGGCATCGGCATAAGCGAACTTACGGACGGTGGTCGGTGACAAACCTGTCGCTCGGCTGATCGCCACGATCGCCTCGCCGGCGAGGTAACGCCGACGCACATCGTCATATTGCGTCAGTCGCCGTGTGCGGCTTTCGGCAGCGACATCAGCGTCGGAACGCAATCGTCTGAACGCCTTCGTTCGACACGTCTTCGTTCGACACGTCTTCGTCGCCTTCGGCGATGACAGTTCGGGCAGCCGCCGCAAACGCGCATGAGCGCCGGCAGCCCATCGCTCGACCATCTGCCGCGTGTTGTGGAGAAGGTGCCAACGATCGGCGATCTGGACGGCGTTCCGGGCACCGATCGTTATGGCGCGCCGGTATTCTGTCGATCGGTCCCGAGCAACGATTTCGATCCCAGGCCTGGATTCCAGCCAAACGATCACCGTCTCCGCCGTGCGGTCAGGCAAGAGATCTATCGGACGGTGGCGTTGGAGGTCGACGGTGATCGTGCCGTAGCGCAGCCGCTTCTTCATCGCCCAATCATCAACGCCGATGATTGTCGGTGTCGATGGCGTCGGCTCGGGCAGCAGGCGAACCAGCCGAAGGATCGTGTCGCCGCTGACAGGCATTGCCATTTGCCTTGAAAGGCGGCTGTCCGCCGCTCCGCCCAGAGCAATTCCCGTTCTTGCCTGCGCCTTGGACAAGCCGCTTCGTCCTTCGCGCCGACGGCGCGACCAGCATCGGCACGTTCTCGCCGAAGGTCCGGCGTCGGCAGCCGGCATTCCGGACACCGCGCAACCTTATAGCGCTTCTGCAACGAAATCGTCAGTCCCGATGGACCTTCGGGCCGGATTCCATTGAAGCGACATCCGGGCATCATCGATATTTGAGGCATGCTTCCTCCACCGCATCATCTGCGGTGTTAGAAAGAGTCGCCACGCCTCAAGACCACACAACATGCGCAAGAGCCAC
>NZ_JAZHLJ010000216.1:0-1652 GCF_036549495.1 Aurantimonas sp. C2-5-R2 | reverse complement strand
CCGACATTCCCCATATGAACCGGCAACCAGACCACAGATTGTACAATTTCGGTGTTGTTGGCAACGCTCTCTGCCCAAGATCCGCCCAAGACCCCTCACCATGAGCCAAGGGGCGCCGCGAAAGGGCAGATGGATCGGATTGGTCGCAATCAAGGCGCACCTCTCCCGTGGCTTTCGTTGCAACGCATGACAAACGGACGCCTCACGCCGGCGCAGGATCAGGCGGTGGCCGCAACTGCGCGATCAGCCGCAGGATCTCGGCGAAGAGCATCCTCGGCACGGCCACCTCAGCCATCTGGAAGGCGACATAGCGGCCATGGTGGACGACCTTGGCTCCAATCTTTACCAATTTCTCCCGCAGCGTGGTCAGCGACCAGTGCTCGACCTCCTTCGGCAAAGCCAGTGTCCTCATGAAGTTGCCCAGATTGTAGGCCAGGGCGTGAAGCTGGAGCCGAACCTCGTTGTTGCGGAACTTCCGGCATGACAGCCGCGTCCACCGGATGGCGTTCTTGCCCTCTTTGATGTTCTGTTCCGCTGTCCCACGGTGATTGTAAAACGCCACCACCCGCTCAGCCGGCCGCGACAGGTTGGTGACAATGAAACCGACACGGGGAACCAGGTCGCCGGGGTGCCATTCCACCTTGGCCACCACGCGCCGCTTTCTGTCCCAACTTCCAGCCTGATAGCTGAAGCTGGCGTAATAGCGCCGCACATGGTTCGGCGGGCGGCCAATGGGTCGCGTGAGGAGATGGCCGATGCTTTCCTGAAGAACCACGTTGGCCTTGAGACGGATGGCGTAGGTGAAGCCCTCGGCTTCCAGAAACTCATAAATGCCCGGTGCGGCGAAGGCGGCGTCCCCTCGGAAATAGCGGCGCAGGTTGCGTTCCCGGTAACGCTCGACGACGGGTTCCAGAAGGTCACGCCAACCGTCAGCGCTATGGACGTTGCCGGGGCGGAGGGAACATCGCTCCAGATCGCCGAACTGGTTGAACAGGAAAAGCGGATGGTAGCACGTGCAGCCGAAGTGACCATTGTAGGCCGCGCCCTCTTGTTCGCCATGGGTCGGACTGACGCTTGAGTCCATGTCGAGGATAATCATCTTCGGCGGGCGACGGTCATGCACACGGTCGATCCAAATGCCGGAAAGTTCGGTCAATGCGGCAAAGTTCTCGTCGCTGGCCAGGTGCTCCGTCTCGAAGCGTCCCATCTGGGTGGCGGAAGCGGCCTGTCTTTCGACGGCCTTGCCGCCGACAATCCAGCGCATGGCAGGATCACGGCCAAGACGGTCGGCGTCGTTCACGTCTTCATAGCCGCCAAGGCGTCCAAACACCGACTGACGAAACAATCCCGTCATGCCATGCCATCCATTTTTGCCGGTGCGGCTGTCTTGGAAAAGACCCCCGGCCCCCTCGCTCAGGCCAAGGGCATCGTCAAGCTCGCGATAGGCCAGCAATCCGGCGTCAGATGTGATCCTGGAACCGTGGAACTCCAGCTTCAGGCGACGGTCGAAATCGACCCGCAAAGGGGGGTTTTTGGATTCACCCGCCGGGTGACACAGGGCTGGCCCGTCGCGATGATGGTATTGCATTGATTCTTATAGCAGAATCGCCCAAGCAGGTCATCAAATTGGTAATCTATCTGGGGAATCCGGG
>NZ_JAZHLJ010000215.1:0-1668 GCF_036549495.1 Aurantimonas sp. C2-5-R2 | reverse complement strand
GGCTCTTGCGCAGGTTGTGTGGTCACGAGGCTTGGCGACTCTTTCTAACACCGCAGATTATGCGGTGGAGAAAGCATGCTTGAGATTTCCATGATGCCCGGCTGCCTTTGCAGTCGAATCCGGCGCGAAGGGCAGTCGGGATTATCGATTTCCGCGCAAGGGCGGCATAACGGTGCGAGATGTCCGGAGTGTCAGCAGCGATCGACGATCGTTCACGGTTACTATTACCGGCGTCCCTTCGATCTGCCCATGATCGGTCGGCAAGTCCGGCTCGATGTGCGGATCCGGCGGTATGCCTGCCGGAACGCAGATTGCCAACGCCAGACTTTCGGTGAGCAACTCCCGACGCTGATCGCGCCGTCGGCGCAACGGACCAACCGTCTGGCGAAAGCGCAGGCGAGGATCGGGATCGCCCTCGGTGGCGCGGCAGGCAGCCGCCTCGCAACGCAGATCGCCATGCCTGCGAGCGGCGACACGATTTTGCGTTTGGTCCGCCGGATGCCACAGCCGGTACTGCCAGCGCCCACCGTCATCGGTGTCGATGATTGGGCCATGAAGAAGCGGTTGCGATACGGCACGATCGTCGTCGATCTCGAGCGCCACTGCCCGATCGACCTCTTGCCAGATCGCACAGCAGGAACGGTGACCAATTGGCTCCGCCGGAGGCCGGAGATCGGAATCGTCGCACGGGATCGTTCGACCGAGTATCGGCGCGGCATCAGCACCGGCGCTCCGGGCGCCGTTCAGGTCGCCGATCGTTGGCATCTTCTCTACAACACGCGGCAAATGGTCGAGCGTTGGACTGCCGGCGCTCATGCACGTTTTCGACGCCTGCCACCGCTCCAGAGCGTGGAAACGTCGGGAAAGGGCCGAACGAAGGCATTTCCCCGCACTCGGTCGGATGCCACGAACGCCGCCGACAGCCGAGGACGGCGCAAGGCTCAGTATGAAGACATCCGCCGCCGCTATCTCGCCGGCGAGACGCTGATGGCGATTACCCGTTCGACCGGCTTGGCCAGAGCAACCGTGCGCAAGTTTGCCCATGCTGAAGGCTTTCCCGAACGCTCAGTTCAAACGCCAGGAAGGAGCATCATCGACCCGTATCTGCCGATGCTCCAAGCGCGTTTGGCTGAAGGCTGCGAGAACGGTCTTCAGCTCTGGCGCGAAGCCCGGGATCAGGGTTTTTCTGGAACACCCAAACAAATACGACGGTGGCTTCAGGATCGGCGGACAGTTCTCTCGAAGTTCACCACGCACCGTAACGGCGATCATGCTCGACGGCCGGAGGCTCCGCAACCACGGTCCCTTCCTTCGTCGAAACAGCTCGCGTGGCTGATCGTCAAGGCACCCGATGCGAGATCGGTCGAGGAGACCGACGTGATCAGGCAAATCGGTCAGGATCGTGATGCCGTTGTCCTGCTTCGGCTCGTTCGCCGATTTGTCGATCTCGTCCGTCGCGTCGGCACGAAGGCTCGCGATGCCGGCCCGGTCTTCAACGAATGGCTTCTCGAAGCGAGAGATTGCGGCGTGCGCACAATAGAAACCTTCGCCGCAGGGCTCGAACAGGATAGCAGCGCGGTTCATGCAGCTCTGCGAACCGGCTGGAGCAACGCCCAGACGGAGGGACAGGTCACCAAACTCAAGCTTCTCAAGCGTTCAATGTACGGA
>NZ_JAZHLJ010000214.1:0-1677 GCF_036549495.1 Aurantimonas sp. C2-5-R2 | reverse complement strand
CTAGAACAGGCCTTCGATGAGGCCTTCGTCATTGAGCCGGATGGATTCCGACGAGGGCACGCGCGGCAGGCCCGGCATGGTCATGATCTCGCCGCAGACGACCACGACGAAGCCGGCGCCGGCCGACAGCCGCACTTCGCGGATCGGCACCGAATGGCCGGTCGGCGCACCGCGCAGATTGGCGTCGGTGGAGAACGAATACTGCGTCTTGGCCATGCAGATCGGCAGATCGCGGAACCCCTGCTCCTCCCATTGCGCCAGCTGGTCGCGGATCTTCTTGTCGGCCAGAACCTCGTCGGCCCGGTAGATCCGCTTGGCGATCGTCTCGATCTTCTTCATCAAGGGCATGTCGTCGGGATACAGCATCTGGAACTGCGCCACGCCGCTGTCGGCGATCTCTGCCACCCGCGTCGCCAGTTCCTGGATCCCCTTCGAGCCCTCGGCCCAGTGCTTGCACAGGATCGCCTCCGAACCCTGGCTCGTCACATAGTCCTTGCAGGCCGCAATCTCGGCCTCGGTGTCGCCGGCGAAGTGGTTGATCGCCACCACCGCGGGAACGCCGAAACCCTTGATGTTCTCGATGTGCCGGCCGAGATTGGCGCAGCCGTCCTTGACCGCCTGCACGTTCTCGGCCGCCAGATCCTGCTTCTTGACGCCGCCATTCATCTTCATCGCACGGATGGTGGCGACGATGACGATCGCCGCCGGGGCGAGACCGGCCTTGCGGCACTTGATGTTCATGAACTTCTCGGCGCCGAGATCCGCCCCGAAGCCGGCTTCCGTCACCACGTAGTCGTTCAGCTTCAGCGCCGTCTTGGTGGCGACGACCGAGTTGCAGCCATGGGCTATGTTGGCGAACGGGCCGCCATGCACGAAGGCCGGGTTGTTCTCCAGCGTCTGCACCAGATTGGGCTGCATGGCGTCCTTGAGCAGAACCGTCATCGCGCCGTCGGCCTTCAGATCCTTGCAGGTCACCGGCTTGCGATCACGCGTATAGGCCACGATGATCCGGCCGAGACGCTCCTGCAGATCCTCCAGGTCGTTCGACAGGCACAGGATCGCCATCACTTCCGAGGCGACGGTGATGTCGAAGCCGGCCTGGCGCGGAAAGCCGTTGGCCACCCCGCCGAGCGACGTGACGATGTCGCGCAGCGCCCGGTCGTTCATGTCCATGACCCGCTTCCAGACGACGCGGCGGATGTCGATGTCGAGCGAGTTGCCCCAGTAGATGTGGTTGTCGATCAGCGCCGACAGAAGGTTGTGCGCGCTGGTGATGGCGTGGAAGTCACCGGTGAAGTGGAGGTTCATCTCCTCCATCGGCACGACCTGCGCATAGCCGCCGCCGGCCGCGCCGCCCTTCATGCCGAAGCACGGACCGAGCGAAGCCTCGCGGATACACACCGCCGCCTTCTTGCCGATCGAATTCAGCCCGTCGCCGAGCCCGACCGTGGTCGTCGTCTTGCCCTCGCCGGCCGGCGTCGGGTTGATCGCCGTCACCAGGATCAGCTTGCCGTTCGGCTTGTCCGCCTGACGGGCGATGAAATCCGCCGAAACCTTGGCCTTGTCATGCCCGTAAGGCACCAAATCCTCGAGCCCGATCCCCAGCTTCGCCCCGATCTCCTGAATCGGCAGCTTCTTCGCCTCGCGGGCAATCTCAATGTCGGTCTTGAACGCCAT
>NZ_JAZHLJ010000213.1:511-1710 GCF_036549495.1 Aurantimonas sp. C2-5-R2 | reverse complement strand
GATTGGACACCGTGTTCGACATCTTGTTCCATTTTCTTCACCGCAACCTCCATTGTCGAAGTGTTGCGACGACCGGTTGAATCCGCCCTGCGATCCCTGGTCGGTGTTGAAGATCTCCGGCGGTCCGAAGCGAGCCAGCGCCTCCTCCACGGCCTCAATGCAAAAGTCAGCATGCAGCGTGATCGACAGGCGCCAGGTCAGGACGCGACGGCTGAACCAGTCGACGACTGCGGTGAGATAGACGAAGCCCCGGGCCATGGGGATGTAAGTGATGTCCATCGCCCAGACCTGATTGGGTCGCGTCACCGGCAGCTTTCGCAGGAGATAAGGGTAGATCTTGTGGCCGGGCGCCGGCTTCGAGGTGTTCGGCTTTCGGTAGATCGCCTCGATGCCCATTCGCTTCATCAGCGTCGCGACGTGAAGACGGCCGACGATGATCCCTTCACCGGCGAGGAGATCGCGGAGCATACGGCTTCCGGCGAATGGATACTCCAGATGCAGTTCGTCGATCCGGCGCATCAGCGTGAGGTCATTGTCGCAGACACCTCGCGGTTCGTAATAAACGGCGCCGCGGCTGATGCCGAGTTCGCGAGCCTGGGCGGCGGTCGGCAGATCATGAGACCGGTCGATCATCGCTTTGCGCTCGCCAACAGTCCGGCCTTGTCGAGCGCAGTTTCTAAAAAATCGTTGGCCAGCGTCAGCTCTCCGATCTTCGCGTGAAGCGTCTTCACGTCCACCGCAGGCGTGGCCGCAGACGAACGCGCCGGTCCGAAAACCGCGCGCGCTCCTTCTAGAAGCTGCGAGCGCCATTGCGTAATCTGGTTCGGATGCACGTCGAATTGCTGCGCCAACTCGGCCACGGTCTTCTCACCGCGCATGGCCGCGAGCGCGACCTTGGCCTTGAAGGCAGGGCTGTGGTTCCGCCTGGGTCTCTTGCTCATCGTCTCTCCTGATCTCGGCCATCCTGGCCGCCTTCAGGCAGACAATCCACTCAGCACGCTGTCCAATTTTCCGGCTCTTGCGCAGGTTGTGTGGTTCATGACGCCAGGAGGAACCGTTGGCGAAGAAGATCGAGGTTTCCGCGTCCGTATGCGCATTTCGCTGATTGTGAGCAGCCATTTCAGGCGATCGTGAGCACGTGTTTCACGCGATCATGAGCGGTCTCTTCGGCCGACCTGGTTATTATTCAGGCGTTTGAG
>NZ_JAZHLJ010000213.1:0-476 GCF_036549495.1 Aurantimonas sp. C2-5-R2 | reverse complement strand
TGCGCATTTCGCTGATTGTGAGCAGCCATTTCAGGCGATCGTGAGCACGTGTTTCACGCGATCATGAGCGGTCTCTTCGGCCGACCTGGTTATTATTCAGGCGTTTGAGGCGCCGTCAAGAGCGTGGGCGCGGGCATTCTGTTTTCGCATGCTTTCTCCGGCGAGTTGAAGGCGGTGAGCATTGTGAACGAGGCGGTCCAGAATCGCGTCACCGAGGGTGGGATCGCCGATGACGTCATGCCAGTGTTCCACGGGAATCTGGCTGGTGACGATGGTCGATGCGCGACCATGGCGATCGTCGAGGATCTCCAGGAGGTCGCGCCGTTCGGACGCGTTGAGAACAGACAGGCCCCAGTCGTCGAGCAGGAGGAGCTGAACGCGCCCCAGCGTCTTGAGCAGGCGACCATAGCGTCCATCACCTCGAGCCAGCGCGAGCGCCTCGAAGAGGCGCGGGACGCGATGGTAGAGGACCGAGC
>NZ_JAZHLJ010000212.1:0-1729 GCF_036549495.1 Aurantimonas sp. C2-5-R2 | reverse complement strand
CGCCGTCTGGATCAATCCGCCCAACAACAAGCTCCAACTCCAAGCTTAATCTATCGCTCCGGCTGTCTCACATTCGTTGACACGCTCCGCCAGCGCTTCGCATAGGTCACCGCAACGTCCATGAGCTCATCGTAGACTTCCAGTAAATCAGGACCCTTCCTGTTTCCCGCGACCTGCTGGAGCTTCTCCAGTAGGCGGACGCGAGATCGTTCTATACGTTTTCCGCCCGGCTTGACGTGAACGGGGTCCGGCTTGTGATCGCCTTCATGCGTGATCCAATACCCGATCACTCGGATACCCTTCTTCATGTCGCTCGGCTCTGCGGCATGTAAATTGATTGCCCCGGCAGGGTGCGCCTCCAGGCGCTTCGTTACCGCTCCAGCGACCGCGATCACGGCCTCGACTTCGCACGAGCCGATGCACAGATCGTCCATGACCGTGGACGCGTGCAGCTCCTTACCTCCGACGACATGCCGAAGTTCCCGTCCGATGAAGGCCCTTGCTAGGAGCGGCGCGAGCATTGAGCCCTGCGGCATACCCTGCCGGGTCAGTCCATCTGTAAAAATCCGAAGAAGCTCTTTCAGGGAGAGAGAGAGATCACTCGGGACGAAGTCGGGGTACGTCTGCTTCAGGTACTCAACCACCGTCGTGGCTTCCTTTGGCATGGATACCCTGATCTTCGTGCACTTCGGGAGGAAGATCACGGTCTTCAACAATCGCTTGTCGACCGGCAACCAATCGAAGTGTTTGGGCCTCATTGACGGGAAACAGTTCTCGATATCCGGCGTCCACCACCAACGGCGACCGTCCGTCATCGATTGTTTGATTTCGTGGACGAACGCCCGTTCGCCTCCGGCTCCTTTCCTCGTGTAGTCAAACTCGCTGTCGATGCCCATCATCGACAACACATCCCGAAGCGGCAGCTGCTGAGCCGCCCTGAGAATTCCGTATTTCACGATCGAGCGGTACTTCCCCCCGCCCTTCGGTTCCCAGTGAACGACGACCGGCTCGGCAAGCGCCTTCCACATGCTGATCTTCCCGGCTTGGCCCAGGGCCTGTGAACGAGACATGGATAGCCCATGCCGTGCCGCGATCCTGAGTACCCCGACGAAGACGGCGTCCTTGGACGAGAGGGGTCCCGCCTTCGCGATCGCTCGTTGCTTGGACCAACCCTTCGGATAGGCCGCTGCCAGCTGCTTCAGACTTCCCCGGTAACTCGCGATGGCGTGCTTCAGCTGAAGCAGCTCCTCCGTCGTCCATCCAGCTTCTTCCCGGCAGTACCGGACAGTCGCGGCAAACTCCTTGTCGAGGTACTTCAATTGCATCTGGCGTTCGGCGTCGAGCATCTCAGCCTCGCACCTGTTCTGCCAGCCAGGCTGAGATATCGGCCTTCTCATAAACCAGTTTACGGCCAAGCTTTGTCCTCGCAGGCATCTGACCCTCTTGCTGACGACGGCGGATTGTGCGCTCCGAGACGCCCAGTATTGTACAGAGGTCCCTGACGCCGATGGAGGTCGATCGGCTGTGTAGGAGCATCGCCTTGTCGAGTATCGCTTGTGCCTCAGCGTCGGTCATTTTGATCCTCCCTGGAACTGAGTGACACTGTTCCGTAAAATTGCCTGCAGCCGACGCTGGATTACGGAGCGTGTCAACGAATGTGAGACAGCCGGAGCGATAGATTAAGCTTGGAGTTGGAGCTTGTTGTTGGGCGGATTGATCCAGACGGCGG
>NZ_JAZHLJ010000211.1:0-1747 GCF_036549495.1 Aurantimonas sp. C2-5-R2 | reverse complement strand
TGGCTCTTGCGCATGTTGTGTGGTTTTCACGGCGCCAGGATCAGTCGGCGGCGGAGCAGTTCGAGATTTCCGCGACCATACATTGAGCGCTTGAGCAGCTTCAGCTTATTCACCTGGCCCTCGACCTGGGCGCTGCTCCAACTGGTTTCCAAAGCGGCTCGAACAGCATCGCCGTCATGCTGAAGGCCTGCGGCGAAGGTTTCGACAGGACGCAGACCGCAGCGCTTTGCGCCAAGAAGCCAATCGTCGAAGACGGGGCCGGCATCATGGGCCTTGGTTCCGACCCGGCGGACGAGATCGACGAAACGGCGAACAATTCGAATGAGGATGGCGGCGTCGCGATCCTGGCTGATTTGCAGGATCGCGTTAGCCTCTTCGATCGACCTCGTCTCTGGTGCCTTGACGATCAACCACGCGAGTTGCTTCGGGGACGGAATCGAAACAGGGTTTTGAGTGCGGGGAGCTGGCGGAGCCGTGTCGTCCGTCCTATGAGGGGCATGTTTCGACGGAGCTGTCCGGTGGTCCTGAAGCCACCGATGAATCTGGCCGGCGGAACCACCATAGCCAAGATCGCGGCATTCGCGCCAGAGCTGCAAGCCGTTTTCGCATCCGTTCGCGAGTCGCGATCTCAGCAACGGCAGATATGGATCAATGATGCTGGTTGGCGTTGCCCGCACTGCCCGCTCGGGAAAGGTATCAGCATAAGCGAACTTGCGCACGGTGGTCGGCGACAAACCTGTCGCTCGGCTGATTGCCATGATCGCCTCGCCGGCGAGGTAACGCCGCCGCGCATCGTTATATTGCATCAGTCGTCGTGTGCGGCTTTCGGAAGCGACATCAGCGTCGGAACGCAATCGTCTGAACGCTTTTATCCGACGCGTCTTCGTCGCCTTCGGCGATGACAGTTCGGGCAGCCGCCGCAAACGCGCATAAGCGCCGGCAGCCCATCGCTCGACCATCTGCCGCGTGTTGTGGAGAAGGTGCCAACGATCGGCAATCTGAACGGCGTTCCGGGCACCGATCGTTATGGCGCGCCGATATTCTGTCGAGCGGTCCCGAGCGACGATTTCGATCCCAGGCCTTGACCCAAGCCATTCGATCACCGTCTCCGCCGTGCGGTCAGGCAAGAGATCTATCGGACGGTGGCGTTGGAGGTCGACGATGATCGTGCCGTAGCGCAGCCGCTTCTTCATCGCCCAATCATCAACGCCGATAATTGTCGGTGTCGACGGCGTCGGCTCGGGCAGCAGACGAACCAGCCGAAGGATTGTGTCGCCGCTGACAGGCATTGCCATTTGCCTTGAAAGGCGGCTGCCCGCCGCTCCGCCCAGAGCAATTCCCGTTCTTGCCTGCGCCTTGGCCAGCCGCTTCGTCCTTTGCGCCGATGGTGCGACCAGCATCGGCACCTTCTCGCCGAAGGTCCGTCGTCGGCAGCCGGCATTCCCGCATACGTATCTTCGAACCCGCAGATCCAGCCTGACTGGTCGACCGGCAATTGGCAGATCAGCAGGACGGCGGTGATAATAACCGTGCACGGTTGTCGACCGCCGCCGGCATTGCGGGCACCGCGCAACCTTGTGGCGCTTCTGCAACGAAATCGTAAGTCCCGACGGACCTTCGCGCCGGATCCCATTGAAGCGACATCCTGGCATCATCGATATTTGAGGCATGCTTCCTCCACCGCATCATCTGCGGTGTTAGAAAGAGTCGCGACGCCTCAAGACCACACAACATGCGCAAGAGCCGC
>NZ_JAZHLJ010000210.1:0-1765 GCF_036549495.1 Aurantimonas sp. C2-5-R2 | reverse complement strand
CCCGCGGAAATCGGGTATCATGTCATTGCGGAGCGACCATCCGAGGGGCCTTTGAACCCGCCGCAGTGAGTTTCGAAACGGACTCTTAGCCCGTGCGTACCCATACTTGTTCTTCTGTTGAACAACCTCGTCGCGGGTCACGCCGTCTACCACCTGATAGATGACGCGCTGGTTGTTGCCGATCCGCACCTCAGCGAGCGAGCCCTCGGCTAGTCCGGCTTCGTTGACCACCTCGAATTGCAGGTACTCCGGGCTGGTCTCGGTATCCACGATGCCACACAGCCGATCGATCCACTGTAAAGCTCGAATGTCGGCCTTATCCTCATCTGTCACGGCTATGGAAATTGCTGTTCCGCTCATAGCCGTCGCGCTACCAGTATGGAGTGCCGCGAGCCGCTTCGGTAACGACGTGGTTAACACTCGGAGCAAGTTGCCTTCATCCCGCCCAACATAGTCGAGAGCTACGCCCAGTTGCGGTGGACCATGCTGGTCAGAAATCACCATTGGCGTTCCCCGAGTGATCGTCTTCGCCTCGGCCTGTCGAACAAGAACAATTCCCGGAGATTGATATGCGGCGACCGTACCAATCAGATCATCCCGGCTGATAGGATTCGGCCTTTCAAGAAACCATAAAAGATACTTTGCCAGCGCCTCGATCGGCTGAAAAACGGTGATGACAATGAAAGTGGCAAGGATCGCGAACACCTCACCGGGCGCATCGCGGTGGAATAACCAGACTGCCGACGTGATTATGAGGCCGAAAATGATGTTAGGGCTGCCTAGACCGATCACCCCGCGCTCGAAGACTCTCCACACGGTCGAGGGCTCCTCACCCAACGGAGGGCGGAAGATCAAGAGCAGGATTGAGACCAAGGCTATAATGGCGCTGAACCCGATGGTCGCACCGAAGATATAAGCTTCCGGTGTCCATGGAAGCACCACGGGTATCGCCGAGAGCAAGGCGAGCAGCGCCGTTACACCGTTTATAAACGCGCCCGATGGTGGAGTGAAATAAGGATTCAGAATCCGGCTACCGAAGAGGAGACTCGCGATCCCACCGTACAACAAAATAGCATTCTCGTTAGGCCTCAGTCCGCTGTCAACGAACAGACCTTGGACAACCAGCAAGACCGCTATGTAGAAAACAAGGGCGATTGCTCGTACTTTGGCTTCCGACATCACGCCCCGTTCTCACAAAGTCGCAGATTACTTATTTATGCGAATTGCAGGATTACCATTGTAGGACGCAGTCCGCATCGTTTTTGCAAACTCGCTCCACAATATCATTTGAAGATGTCGGCCCACATCGACGTCTGCACGGCGCCTCGGAAATGACCTTATAAACGAGCAGCGCAATCCCTCGCGAAAATAGAATCTATCGCGCGCCGCCAACGGCAGTTGTTGCCCGATTTTCGTCAGAAGTAGCCAGCCCACTTCCGGCCCTACCCGAAGAAATTTATCCCCACCCTCCCCACCTCCCGCATACTGCCCTCACCGCCGGCCCACGGAACGGGCGCGAATGATCACCGGGATCGTTCGGGGGCTGGCAGGCGGTGTCCGCGACGGGGCTCTTCCGGAGAAGGCCCTGCCCGGACGGCCCCGAGCGCCCGCCGGCCAGAGGGACCCAATTCCAAGCGGCACGAGCCGCCAGTCCATCGCCGGCAAGCGCGCCCTCTCGCCCCTTGTGGGAGAGAGGGCGCGCCAAGCCTCGACACCTCGGCATGCTCGGTCTCGGCGATTGGCGAAGCCATCTAACGCGGTCGTG
>NZ_JAZHLJ010000021.1:0-61310 GCF_036549495.1 Aurantimonas sp. C2-5-R2 | reverse complement strand
CATCTGCGACCTGTTCGAGCCCGAAGAATGTTGGAACTACCTCAAGGCCGCTGGCTATGTTGCAGATTAATCGCCTGACGCTCTAGCCCGGAATGGCGAAAAGTGGGATCGGCATTCCACCCGCGTTTTGCGCCAACTGAAGGGGATTGATCAGGTCCGCGCAGCCTCGGTCATTCGCGTGATCAGCGACTGCGTGAAGGCCGCCGTCGCGCAGGTGCCGCCAAGATCGGCGGTGCGGGTGTCAGGGTCGGCGATGGTCGCGTCGAGCGCGGCGTCGATCGCGGCGGCAGCTTGAAGCGGCGCGTCGTCTGAAAAACGCTCGCCCAGCCATGCCAGGAGCATCGCCGACGATCCGATGAGCGAGGCCGGGTTGGCAATGCCGCGACCGGCGATATCGGGCGCCGAGCCGTGCTGGGCCTGCGCCATCGCATGGCCGTCGCCAAGGTTCAGGGACGCCGCCAGTCCCAAACTTCCGGCGAGTTCCGAGGCCAGATCCGACAGGATGTCGCCGAACATGTTGGTCGTGACGACAACGTCGAAACGGGACGCGTCGCGAACGAGATGCGCGGCCATCGCATCCACCAATTGTTCCTCGTAGCGGATGTCGGGATAGCGAGCGGCGACCTCCCGCACGCAGTCCAGGAATAACCCGTCCGAGACCCGCAGAACATTCGCCTTATGGACTGCCGTCACCAGCTTGCGGGGGCGCCCTGCGGCGATCGCGAACGCCTTCTCGGCGATCCTGAGCGAGGCTTGCCGCGTGACCTTGCGCACGGCGAGGGCCAGGTCCGGCGTCGGCATGAATTCGCCACCGCCGAGGAACATCGTGCGGTCGGCGTAGAAGCCCTCCGTGTTCTCGCGCACGATCACCAGATCGATCGGGGCACCGACCCGTGGCGTGATCCCCGGTCGCGTGCGGGCAGGTCGGATATTGGCATAGAGATCGAGCTGCTTGCGGAGTGTGCCGGACGGGTTCACGCCACCTTTGTCGACCGGCGGATAGACGTTGTGGGAAACTGGCCCGAGGATCAACCCGTCGGCGCCGCGAGCTCTCTCGCAGCTTTCATTCCGAAATGTGGAGCCGAAGGCTTCGAGTGCCGCGAGGCCGACTGTTTCGTCGTCGAATGCCAGTTCGATGCGGTGCAGCGATGCCGCATGGCGAAGGACCGCCAGCGTCGACTCCACGATCTCTGGCCCTATGCCGTCGCCTTCCATCACCATGAGATTGTACGAACGCATCGCCGTTGGCTCCCTGTTCGCGCTTCGCCATGCATCGGGCCACGACACTGGGAGGCTGGCCGGTCGCATTGAACGCTAGCGCCGCGAATGGTGTTGGTGATTGTCTTTTTCCGAAAACCAGCGCGCCGAGAAGGGAAGCTGGTACGCCCAACGGGAATCGAACCCGTGTTTCCGCCGTGAAAGGGCGGCGTCCTAGACCGCTAGACGATGGGCGCGGCGACGGGGTGTATACGGGGGTTCGCTGGGGATCGCAAGACGTCGGAGCCGGGTTTTTCACACACTGGCGGTGAAGCATTTCGGCTCCGCGCGAAAGCGCGCGCTTCGCGCCGGACGATGATTTGGAATCCCACAGCGTTGCGCGGTCGGACAGGGCCGCTTAGCTTTACTTGCGGCTACGGCAGCGCCAATTCCAGTCGCGCTTGGGGCCGACATCGACGTGGATCGCCGCTGTGTGGCAGTAGGTTCCCACGCCACCTCGGCCTGGCAATGAACGTACGTAAGCCGCGACGGCGAACCGGTCGACATCCGGCACGACGATATCGGCAGCCTTGCAGCCCATGTGCTGGGAGCGGCGGGCACCGTTGACGCGACGGTTATACGTTGGACTGCGGTAGCCGGAGGTGACGACGATCTTCTTGCCGAAACGCCGTTCGATCGCCCGCAGCGTCCCAACCAACTTCGCGGGAAAGCAGTTCGTCTGGACGCTCTCGCGCTGGACACGGAGACCATTGGGCGCGACGCGGGCAAAACCGGTGAGCGACGCCACCTGATAGCTACTGCCGCCGCTGATTTCGTCGAGAATGTCCTCGTCGTCGGCCGATGCGCGCTGCCCGATCTCGAACAGCGAAGACGGGTCGACGCCAGGCAGGGCATTGTCTGCGCCGGAGCTAGCGGCGGCCTCGCGCTGCAGAACGATGCGGCGGCTCTTGCCTTTCTCCGCATTTGCGATCGGCGTGCGGACCTTGGAACGAGCAAAAAGCGAAGCGAAAAGCGAGCGGTCAGCCTCGCGGCCGCTCTCAGCCGAGGTCATCTTGTCGCCCTCGCTGACACTGCCGCCCGCGTAAGCGGCAATCGCCTTGTTCCCGGCATTGAGCATGCGGGGGGAAGCAGGGGGAGGAGCCTCCGCCAAGCCTGCGGTCTGCGGTTCCTCGCTGACCGATGAAGCGTCTGCCGTGGCGCTGGCCGAAGCCTCGCCGTCGATCGCCGCGCTCGCCGGAACCTCGCCGGCGATGGCAGTGCGGTCGGAATCGGTCTGCCCGTCGGCGGCCAAGATGTCTTCGGATGGCGCCGCGCCGGCGAAGCCAAAGGCCGTCGTATCGTCAAGCGCCGAAACGCATGCGCCCACCAGCGGAAGGCTCGAGAGCACCGCCGCCGCCAGAATATGCCGCCGCAGCGGCCAGCGGCGCACGGTCCGGATACTCGTCGTCAAACTTATCCACCCTCTCAATGGCGAGCCGAAGGGTCCGCCTTTTCGAGCTACCGCTGATGCGGCAGACGTCGCAAGCTTCGTCGTGATATCCCCCGCCGACCGCCTGAATCAGGACCGTCGGCATCGAAGCCTGCGCAATAGAACCTATTTCCGCGCATATGGCCAGAATGCGGCAGCACCATGATCGTCGACGGCCCGCGACCGCCGACGTCAGGTCGGGGCAATTCTACCAGCTGCCGGTGTTCTGCATCGAGGCCCACGGCTCGGCCGACGCCTTGGCTTCTCCCTTCTGCAGAAGTTCGAAGGAAATATCGTCGGGGGATTTGATGAACGCCATGTAGCCGTCGCGTGGCGGCCGGTTGATTGTCACGCCCTTGTCCATCAGGTCTTGGCAGGTCGCATAAATGTCGTCGACCTCGAAGGCGAGATGGCCGAAATTGCGCCCGGCACCATAGGTCTCCGGGTCCCAATTATAGGTCAGCTCCATCAGCGGGGCTTTGGATTCCCTGGCGCCCGGAAGGTCGTCGGGCGCCGCAAGGAAGACCAGCGTAAACCGTCCCTTTTCGTTCTCGACGCGGCGCGTCTCCACCAGCCCCAGCTTGTTGCAGTAGAAATCGAGCGACTGGTCGACGTCGCTGACGCGGACCATCGTGTGCAGATAGCGCATTGGGATGTCTCCATTGATGAGGAGGGAGAGACGTTAGGGCACGGTTGCGAACGGCCAACCCCCTGCCGCCGACAAAGCCAGCCCCCGCCGCGCATCTCGATCTCCAGGACGCCCGCCCGGCGCCATGCCAGCTGGCGGACGTTCTGGATCGATCGGGCTGGATTGCGCGAAGACGGGAGGAGACGTCGCTTTCGCAAGAACTTGCGAGGCCGCCAAGACTGCCGGAACCTGTGTGCAACAGGACGCATTTTCGCACAAATGCCGTAGTTGCCCTTGCTCGAAACCGGAAGGTTAATGCTATGCTAAACTGTGCCGATTCGGTTGGCGTAAGAGGCGGGACCCCCCGAATGTCGGAGAAAACCTCTGTAGACGTGCATGGCGAGGGCGAATCATCGGGCGGCGGCGACGTCCAACTGATCGTCGTGTCCGGCCATATCAAATGGTTCGACGTGGCCAAGGGGTTCGGCTTCATCGTTCCCGATGATCAGGGCGCCGACATCCTGTTGCATGTGACCTGTCTTCGCCGCGACGGCTACACGACAGCCATCGAGGGAGCGCGTCTCGTCTGCGAGGTGCAAAAAGGCGAGCGCGGCCTTCAGGCATTCCGAATCCTGTCCATGGATCAATCGACGGCCATCCATCCGTCGCAATTGCCGCCGTCGCGCACCCACGTCACGGTGGTGCCGAGCAGCGATCTTGTCCGCGCGGTGGTGAAATGGTTCAATCGTACCAAGGGCTACGGGTTCCTGACCCAAGGCGAGGGGACGGAGGATATTTTCATCCACATGGAAACCCTGCGGCGCTACGGTATGATGGAACTGCGCCCCGGGCAGGAGGTGCTGGTGCGCTTCGGTGACGGCGAGAAGGGTCTGATGGCCGCCGAAATCCATCCCGGGACCGGCCCCGTTCAGCCAGCATCGCACTGACCGCACTGACCGCAGGGGCTCGGCCATGATGTTTCGCAAACCAATCCTCGTGGCCGGCTTCGCCGCCGTGGCTATCCTGGCCGCGGCCTATTTCGCGCTGGCGGGGGGCGACCTGTCGACCGCGACGCTGGTCACCGGCTCGGGCGAGCAGAAGATCGATGTCGAGCTCGCGCTGACGCCGAAAGACCGCGAAATCGGCCTGATGAATCGCGAGTCCATGCCGGCGGGGCAAGGCATGCTGTTCTCCTTCGACCCGGTTCGGCCGGTAACGATGTGGATGAAGAACACGCTCATCCCTCTCGATATGCTGTTCCTCGACGAAGCTGGCACGGTCATCCATATCAAGACGAACGCACAGCCCTTGTCGCTCGATCTGATTCCCTCCGGCGGGCCAGTCAAATACGTCCTGGAATTGAACGGCGGCGCGGCAGCGCGCTACGGCGCGCGAGTCGGGGATCAGCTCAAGCACGAGATCATACCGGAATCGTGACGGATCGGCGGGCTGGCGGCGCATTCTTGGGACGATTTCATACGCGGGCCGGCCGCGGAGGAGGCCGAACATGAAGGTTTTGGCCCGTGCCTTTTGCCGTGGCGGGATGCGGCGGGCGCAGCCATGCAACGCGTTGGCCTTGACTTCGGCGGGCAAGCCCGGCAAACCCCCGTCCACAGGCGGATCATGGCATCCGGAGCGTAGCGCAGCCTGGTAGCGCATCTGGTTTGGGACCAGAGGGTCGCAGGTTCGAATCCTGCCGCTCCGACCATCGCGATCCGCCCGTATTTCGACGCGAATCCCGCGCTCCCGACGAGGCCATGATGGTTGCGAGAATCTACCGTCCGTCCCGAACCGCCATGCAGTCAGGCAAGGCCAAGACCCGCGACTGGGTCCTCGTCTATGAGCCGGAGGAGCCCAAGCGGATCGAGCCCCTGATGGGCTATACGTCCTCGGGCGACATGAATTCGCAGCTCCGCCTCTCCTTCGCCACGAAAGAGCTGGCGATCGAATATGCCGAGCGCAACGATATTCCATTTCGGGTCGAGGAACCCCACCTCGCAAAGCGGTCCAAAGTGGCTTATGCCGACAACTTCCGGTACGACCGAAATCAGCCTTGGACCCATTGACGCTCCGGCGTTCGTGATCGGGGCACTGCTCGGTTTGCATGATTTTTCGGTCACGCCGGCCCCGTAGCTCAGTGGATAGAGCACCGGCCTTCTAAGCCGATGGTCGCAGGTTCGAATCCTGCCGGGGTCACCACCAGCCCAATTGTCCGGCCCGGAGACATGGGCGACATTTTCGGTCCGCGGAGGTGCCGCGCGGTCCAGCAGGCGGCCATTCGCGCACCCCAAGCTCCTCCGCGACGAGCGCTTTTATAGCGTATTCGCGGCCGCAAATCCGACTTCCAGGTCGGCCTTGAGATCGGCGACGTCCTCCAGCCCCACCTGAAGTCGAATGAGCGCACCGCCGCCGGGACCCTTGGCGATGGTCCGGTCGCTCAAATCGACCGGAACGGCGAGGCTTTCGTGCCCGCCCCAGGAATAACCGAGCCCGAAGATCCGCAGCGCGTCCAGGAAGGCCGCCGCCTTTCGCGCATCGCCCTTCAACACGAAAGCGAACAGGCCGCTGGCGCCGCTGAACTGGCGCCGCCAAAGCGCATGGCCGGGAAACGAGGGAAGGGCGGGGTGAAGCACCTCGCTCACCTCCTCCCGGCTTTCCAGCCATTCCGCCAGGGCCAGCGCCGAGGCCTGATGGCGTTCCAGGCGGATGCCCATCGTCTTCAGTCCGCGCAGGACAAGGTAGACGTCGTCGGGCGCTGCGTTGACGCCGATCTGCATCTGGGTGTCGCGGAGCCGACCGTAGGTCGTCTGGGTCGCCGATACGCTGCCCATCATCACGTCGGAATGACCGCCCGGATATTTCGTCAGGGCATGAATCGACAGATCGACGCCGTGATCGAGCGGCTTGAAGAACATCGGCGTCGCCCAGGTATTGTCCATCATGGTGACCGCTTCGCCGGCGTGGGCGGCATCGCAGACAACGCGGACATCCATGATCTCGAACGTGTTCGAACCAGGCGCCTCGAGGAAGACGACTTTCGTTTCCGGCCGCATCAGCCCGGCTATACCTTCGCCAATGTGCGGATCGAAATACTCGACCTCGACACCCAAGCGCGACAGGGTTCCATCGCAGAAACGACGAGTGGGGTAATAGACCGAATCCACAACGAGACAGTGGTCGCCGCTCGACAGGTAGGCGAGCAACGGGACCGTGACGGCGGCGAGCCCGGACGGGAGCAGAATCGTCCCGGCTGCCCCTTCCAACTCGGTCAAAACGTCTTCCAGGACCTTGGTGGTCGGCGTGCCCGACAGACCGTAGGTAAACGGCGCGTGAATTCTGTTGTTGAGGCTTTCCGTCGAGGGAAAGAGGACGGTCGAGCCATGGACAACCGGCGGATTCACGAAGCCGTGCTGGGACTGTGGATCGTAAGGCCCATGCGCCAGACGGGTGTTGATGCCGTCCTGCCGTCCCCGGCGGGAGTTGTCGGTGCTCAATTGTTCGGCTTTCTGATTGTACTCAAGACGACTGATCGGACGTATTGCCGAAAGCGAGGGGAAAAAAACGTCAACTGCTTGACCTGCACTTTTTTATGACATGTGATTGCTGTGCGAAATGAGGGACTTTGTCCCGAGGCCGCCATCTGCCGCATCGGACTGGGTACTTCGTTTGTCAATAAAGTCATACCCAAAACCCAACCGGGAAGGTATCCTGATGAAATTGAAGCTTCTGACCGCGGTGCTCGGTCTCTCGATCGCGGGCCTGGCAGCTGGCGGCGCCTCGGCGCAGACCCTCCAGACTGTAAAGGATCGCGGGGCCCTTAAATGCGGCGTCAATACGGGTTTGCCAGGCTTCGCCTCGCAGAATGATCAGGGCGCTTGGCAGGGCCTCGACGTCGACTATTGCAAGGCGATCGCCGCCGCTGTGTTCGGTGACCCCAGCAAGGTTCAATATTCGCCGCTGTCGGCGGTACAGCGCTTTCCGGCGCTCCAGAACAGCGAAGTCGACGTTCTGGCCCGAAACACCACCTGGACCATGGACCGGGACACGAAGCTCGGGCTCACCTTCGCCGGCGTCAATTACTATGACGGCCAGGGCTTCATGGTGAAGAAGGAACTCAATGTCAGCTCGGCGCTGGAGCTCTCCGGTGCGACGGTGTGCGTGCAGAGTGGCACCACCACCGAACTCAACCTCGCGGATTTTTTCCGGACCAACAACATGGAGTACAATCCGGTCGTCATCGAGTCGCAGTCGGACGTCAACTCGGCCTATGACAGCGGTCGTTGCGACGTCCTGACGACGGACGCCTCCGGTCTTGCCGCCTCGCGCCTCGAAATGGGCAGTCCGGACGATCACGCGATCCTGCCGGAAATCGTCTCCAAGGAGCCGCTTGGACCCGCAGTGCGCCAAGGCGATACGGAGTGGCTCAACGTCGTGAAGTGGACGCACTACGCGCTGCTCAACGCCGAAGAGCTTGGGGTCACCCAGGCGAATGTCGAAGAGATGCTGGATTCGGAAAATCCGGAAATCCGTCGCCTCCTCGGCAAGGACAAGAACTTCGGCGAGTCGATCGGCGTGTCGCAGGATTGGGTGGTCAACATCATCAAGGCCGTCGGCAACTACGGCGAGATCTTTGAGCGCAACATCGGTGTCGACACGCCGCTCAAGATCCAGCGTGGCCAGAATGCCCTCTGGACCAAGGGCGGTCTGCAGTACGGTATGCCGGTCCGCTAATCGGTAACAACGGAGCGGGCGCCTTTCGGCGTCCGCTCCGACCGGCATTGACGCTCGTCGCCCATCGGGTGGCGGGAGCGAGATTTTGTGCACCGCTTGGGAACCGAAATGACCGCCGACATCCATCCGTCGTCACGCGAGCGTGGCGGTGACTCGCTTCTGACCAATCCGACCTTCCGCAGTATCGTGATCCAGGTCCTCTTGGTTGTCGGTCTGGTGGCTTTCGCTTGGTGGATCATCGACAACACCGCGCAAAATCTCGCCGCAGCGAATATTGCATCAGGCTTTGGATTCCTGGAATCCCGGTCCGGATTCGACATCGCCCAGACGCCGATCGCGTATTCCAGCAATTCCACCTACGGACAAGCGATCCTTGTTGGCATCGCCAACACGCTGATCATCGCGGCGAGCGGTGTTATCGTGGCGACGATCATCGGCTTCTTGGTCGGAATCGGCAGGCTGTCGCACAATTTTCTCATCCGCACGCTCTCGACCATTTATGTCGAGACGTTCCGCAATATTCCGCCGCTGCTGGTTATTCTGTTCTGGTATTTCGGGGTTCTCTCCGTTCTGAGCGGACCGCGTGGGGTCGCGGAAAGCCCGATTGGGGTCTATCTCACCAATCGCGGCCTGCAGATCCCGAGCGTACTGTTCCAGCCGCTTGCCTGGGCTGCCTTCGCGGCTTTCCTGGTCGGCATCCTGGCGACGATGTGGCTCGCCCGTTACAGCCGGAAGAAGCAATTGGCCACCGGCGAGCGCACGCCCGTGCTTTGGCCCGCGATCGGGATGATCGTCGGGCTACCGGTCGTCGTGTTCCTGGTGACCGGCGTGCCGGCCGCGCTAGAGTTTCCAGAGGCGAGCCGGTTCAACCTGGCCGGCGGTTTCCAGCTCCGGCCGGAATTCATCGCGCTGTTGCTGGCGCTGTCGATCTATACGGCTGCCTTCATCGCCGAGATCGTGCGCGCCGGCATCCTCTCGGTTTCCAAGGGGCAGACCGAGGCGGCGTCGGCGCTTGGCCTGAAGCGCGGGCAATTGCTGCGACTGGTCGTAGTGCCGCAAGCCTTCCGGGTGATCATCCCACCGCTGACCAGCCAGTACCTCAACCTGACCAAGAACTCCTCCCTCGGGCTGGCGATCGGCTATCCCGAGCTCGTCGCGGTTGGATCGACGGTCCTCAACCAGTCGGGTCAGTCGATCGAGGTCGTGGTCATCTGGATGGTCGTCTATCTGGGAATCAGCATCACGGTTTCGCTGCTGATGAACTGGTTCAACTCGAAAATGGCGCTCGTCGAGCGTTGATGAAGGGCGCGCAGGACCATGGAAGAACAAGTCGCCCGCTTCGTCGCGACCGAGCAGAAACAGCCGCTCCCGCCCCCGCCGAGCGAGAGGGGCATCATCGGAACGACCCGCCGCAACCTGTTCGCCACGCCGCTCGATTCGGTGTTGAGCATCCTTGCAGGATTGATCATTGTCTGGGGGGCGTGGAACATCGTCAACTGGGCCTGGATCGACGCCACCTTCACGGGAAGCGACCGGGAAGCCTGCCTCGGGGAGGGGGGCGCATGCTGGGCCTTTGTCGGGGCGAAATTCAGCCAGTTCATGTACGGCGTCTATCCGTTCGGTGCGCGCTGGCGGATCGACGTGTCGGTGGTAATGCTGATCGTGCTCGTTGCCGGAATCGCCATACCGCGTATTCCGTTCAAGCGGATCAATGCGATGCTGCTGTTCGCGGTCTATCCGGTGGTGACGCTGATCCTCCTCACCGGCGGGCGGTTCTCGTTCTCCGGCGGCGGGGTGACGCTGCTGCTTTTGATCGCCGCCGCCATCACGATCAGCGATGTGGCATCGCGCCCGGAGATCGGTTTCGGTAGCCTGATGAAGACTGCCGTCGGGTTGGCTCTGTTCGGCGTGTTGGCGCTGTTTTTGTCGAAGATTGTCAGCGGTGCCTCGGTCGATTTCCTTGATCTGCGATTCTCGACGCTCACGCTTGTCGCGTTTCTGGCAAGCCTCGGTTCGATAGCGGTGGCTGTCCTCACCGGATTC
Organism: Aurantimonas sp. C2-5-R2; assembly: GCF_036549495.1. Lineage (NCBI taxonomy): Bacteria > Pseudomonadati > Pseudomonadota > Alphaproteobacteria > Hyphomicrobiales > Aurantimonadaceae > Aurantimonas > Aurantimonas sp. C2-5-R2. The sequence continues at coordinate 51,222 of NZ_JAZHLJ010000021.1, read as the reverse complement.
CGTTCCCAAGAGATCAGTCGACTCCGCCTGCTGATGCCGATTGTCGCGGTCGTTCTCTTTGTCTTCGTGATGACCGCCAATTTTGGCTTGCGGCCGGTGCCAACCAATCTGTGGGGTGGCCTGATGTTGACGCTCGTCGTCGCGCTGAGCGGTATCGCCGCCTCGCTTCCGCTGGGTGTCATCCTCGCTCTCGGCCGGCGATCGGACATGCCTGCGGTGCGGCTATTCTCGGTGATCTTCATCGAGTTCTGGCGCGGCGTGCCGCTGATTACCGTCCTGTTCATGGCGAATTTCATGCTGCCGCTGTTCCTGCCCGAGGGCGTCAGCTTCAATCAGCTTTTGCGGGCACTCGTCGGCGTCGCGCTGTTCTCGGCGGCCTACATGGCGGAGGTGATCCGCGGCGGCCTCCAGGCCATACCAAAAGGTCAGTATGAAGGCGCCGACGCCATGGCGCTGACCTACTGGCAGAAGATGCGCCTGATCATCCTGCCGCAGGCTCTGAAACTGGTGATTCCGGGAATCGTCAACACCTTCATCGGGCTCTTCAAGGATACCAGCCTGGTCTACATCATCGGTCTGGCCGACCTTCTCGGGACGGTGCGCCGTGGCTTCAACGATCCAAGCTGGATCACCCCCTCCACGCCGGCGACCGGCCTCGTCTTCGCCGCGTTCATTTATTGGTTGTTCTGCTTTTCCATGTCGCGCTACTCGATCTACACTGAGCGGCGACTGGATACCGGACACACACGCTAGAGCATCGGACGACAATATGAATGCGTTCTGCCAGAGGGATTTCTGGACAAGGTCGAGGGGATCGGCGCAGGTCGTAGCGGCGCTACGGCCAAGACGAACCCCGAAGGAATTGTCCCGAAAGCCCCTGGCCCACCGGTCGCCCCGCGCCGGATGGCGCGGTGAGGTCGATCGGCGGATTCTAAGACCTGCCGTTTGCCAAAGGCAAACAGGCGGGTGGGTTTCCGGTCGCCGGGTGCCCACTTTGTCGGCCGGCTCGACCGTAGCGCCGCTACGTTTGTCGCCGCCCTCCGCGTGGATCACCTCGGCGAACCGGGAAACAGAACCGCGTCCATATTATCTTCCGATGCTCTAAGGATCCGACCATGGCTGTCGATACCGAAACCAAGGCGCAACCGACACCGATGCAGGTCTCCGACGAGATCGCCGTCGAACTCTCGGGCGTCAACAAGTGGTTCGGGGAATTCCACGTTCTCCGCGACATCAATCTGACCGTTCGCACGGGTGAACGCATCGTCGTCTGCGGTCCGTCGGGATCCGGCAAATCGACGATGATCCGCTGCATCAACCGGCTGGAGGAGCATCAAAAAGGCCGCATCGTCGTGGACGGCATCGAGCTGACCAACGATCTGAAGAAGATTGACGAGGTGCGGCGCGAAGTCGGCATGGTGTTCCAGCATTTCAATCTCTTCCCGCATTTGACCATTCTGGAGAACTGCACGCTGGCCCCGATCTGGGTGCGCAAGATGCCGAAGAAGAAGGCCGAAGAGGTGGCCATGCATTACCTGTCGCGGGTGAAGATCCCCGAGCAGGCGAACAAATACCCCGGCCAGCTCTCCGGCGGCCAGCAGCAGCGCGTGGCCATCGCCCGATCGTTGTGCATGAGCCCGAAAATCATGCTGTTCGACGAGCCGACCTCGGCGCTCGACCCGGAGATGATCAAGGAAGTGCTCGATGTTATGGTGGGGCTCGCCGAAGAGGGAATGACGATGTTGTGCGTGACCCACGAGATGGGCTTTGCACGCCAGGTCGCCAATCGTGTGATCTTCATGGATGCCGGCCAGATCGTCGAGCAGAACGAGCCGGAGCCGTTCTTCACCAATCCGCAACACGAGCGCACCAAGCTCTTCCTCTCGCAGATCCTTCATTGACCTGGTCGTCGGGCGCGTTTACGCGAATCGCCTGGTCGTGCAGATGATCGGCGTTCGATAAGCGACGCCGTGCGGGGCAGCAACGTGACGTCTTGCGCGGACGCGATGTTGCCTGTCAGGACTTCGGTTCCCCGGATTTCGATGAACATTTCGCGCGAGGGTTGGTGATTTGTCCGAGCGAACATCCGAAAGCAGAGCGGCGCCGTCGCCGGCTCCTGTTCCCGCGACGATCGAACTGGTCGACGCGCAGGCAATCGCGTCCACCCCGAGTTGGGCCATCATTGGAATCTTCTTCATCCTCCTGTTCGGCGGATTGTATCTGACGGCAAGCTTCGTGCTGCCGGTCATCATTGCCCTGCTGTTCGCGTTGGTGATGAGCCCGGTGGTGCGATTCCTGCGTCGCCGGTTGAAAATCTGGGAGCCGATCTCTGCGTTCGTCCTCGTGATCGGCACGACGATGACGCTGATTTCAGGCTTCTACATGCTCAGCGATCCCATCGCGAAGATCGTCAACGACGCGCCTCGTTACGCCGCGGCCGTGGATGCGGAGATGCGGACTGTCAAGAACCGGCTCGAACGCCTCCGCTCGGCACAGGAGAATGTTGAGAAAACCGCGAAAAGCGCCGCCGGAGGGGCGGAGGACAATGAGGTTGTCGTCAAGAACCCCGGCCTCGTCGACAATGCCACGACCGCAGTGCCGCAGATGCTGGCTTCTGTCGGCTTCACTCTGGTGTTTTTGTTTTTCCTTCTCGCTTCGGGCGACCTATTTTACCAGAAACTCATACGGTCGATGCCGACGCTGGCCGACAAGAAGCGCGCGCTTCACATCGCGCACGACATCGAGCGCGAACTCTCGCGTTATCTGTTCACTATCACGATGATCAACGCCTCTCTCGGGATCGCGGTCGGGACGCTGTTGTGGTGGGTCGACATGCCGACTCCCGTCGTCTTCGGCGCTCTGGCGATGCTGCTCAACTTCATTCCCTATATCGGTGCGCTGATTGGCATGGCGATTGTCGGGGTGATCGCTCTCGCCGATTTCGGCAACTTGGCCCAAGCTCTGGTTCCAGTGCTGCTGTACCTCGCCTGCACGACAATCGAAGGCCAACTCGTGACGCCAACGATCGTCGGCCGACGGTTGGAGATGAATGCCGCCGCCGTCTTCCTCTCGGTGGCGTTCTGGGGTTGGATTTGGGGCGTGGTCGGCATGTTCCTCGCAGTCCCGGTCATGGTCGCTATCAAGGTCTTCGCCAGCTATGTCGAACCGCTCGCGCCGCTCGGCGATTTTCTATCGGCCGAAACAAAACGAACGCCGGACGAAGACGACTGATAACGGCGTGCGGTGACAGAGACCTGTTCGAGGATGCCGAACGGGGGTGTCCGGCCAGGCGCGGCGCGCGGGGCTCGGTAGAACGCCCCCTGGCAGACCCGGTTCAAAGCCCCACCGCAGGTCAGGCGCTCGGCGCGCCTTGCGGCGTTGCGACTTCGCCCGATGCGCCGCATCGCGCCTCGCCGGGTATCGGCGTGAAGGTGCCGGGAGTGGCCGGTCGAGTTGTTGCCTACCACCGCAGATAGGTATGATGCCGCGCTCGTTGCTGCCCTTCACAGATGCCCAATAAAAAACCGGCGGCCCAGAGGGCCGCCGGTCGGTGTGCCGGATATGAATCCGTCTGACTAGCGCTTGGCGGTCGTTGCGACCGGTTTCACCAGCGCGGTGATGCGCCGGAGCGTGACACGCCGGTTCTCAGCGTTCGCCGCTTGCGTCTTGACCTTCAGGTTCTGCTCGCCATAGCCCTGCGTGATCAGGTTTTCCGGCGGTACGTCGAAGTACTGCGACAGCGCCGAGGCGACAGCCTCCGCCCGGCGATCGGACAGCGCCAGATTGGCGATTTCGCTGCCCACCGCGTCGGTATGCCCCTCGACCAGGAAGGTCTCGGCCGGATTCTCCTTGATGACCCGGACGATCGCGTCGGCCAGCGCCTGCAAATTGTCGACTTCGCTTTGTTCGATCGCGGCGGAGCCGAACGCAAATTTGATCGTATTGAGATCGATACGGCGCACCTTGTCGCGAATGCGCTCGGAGCGTCTGACCTCATCGATCGAGTAAATCCGCTCGACGGTCTCGACCGGCGGTGCGACGATCGTGCGATAGTACAGTTCCTCGTCCGGTTCCGTCACGTCGACGATGTATTGGTCTTCTGGAATTGTCAGAACGACCGGAGCGAGATCCGCCGCCGGATCATAGTAATAGTCCGGGCGTTCGGCACCGTCCTGGTAAGGATCGTAGAACAGAACGACCTCGCGTCCGTCCGGCAGAATCCGGGAGCGCTGGATCACGTCGCCATACCGGTTGGTGATCGTCACGACCTGGATGCCGTTCGGTCGGACCACCGTCTGGCGGGTCCGCCCACTGGAAAGACGCTCATAGTAGCGCTCCTCGGCGTCGACCGCGATACGGTCGTCGTCATTGCCGCGGATGAAGTAGGCGGCGGCGCCACCGACCAGCGCGCCAGCGACGCCGGCGCCCACGATCGACAGGATGTCCCGATCGCCGACACGCTCGACGACTTCGGCGCCGGGCGGAAGTTCCGGCTGCCCAACCACAGTCGTGTTGTTGACAGTCGTATTGTTCACGGTCGCGTTGTTGGTCGTGCTGTTGTCGTTGATGGTGGTCTGCGACGAGCCGTCCGCCGGTGCCGAAATCCGCTCTCCCTGCTCCGCAGTGATCGAGGGCACTTCGACAGGCTGGCTCAATTGCTGCACTTGTGCGTCGCTTGCGCTGATCTGGCCGGCGGGGACAGGGGCTTCCTGTATCTCGGCCGACACGGGCTTGGGATCTTCGACCGGAGCTGCCGCGGGCGCTGCGGCTGGCTCTGTCGCGGCGGGTGCTGGTTCGGCCGGAGCCTCGGCAGCGGGTGCGGGTTCAACCGGCGCGGGTTCAGCAGGTGCTGCCTCCGCAGGAGCCGCTTCGGCGGGCGTAGGCTCGGCGGGAGCCTCGGCAGCGGGTTCCTCGACCGGGGCTGGTTCAGCAGGGGCTTCCTCCGCAGGAGCCGCTTCGGCGGGCGTAGGCTCGGCGGGAGCCTCGGCAGCGGGTTCCTCGACCGGGGCTGGTTCAGCAGGGGCTTCCTCCGCAGGAGCCGCTTCGGCGGGCGTAGGCTCGGCGGGAGCCTCGGCAGCGGGTTCCTCGACCGGGGCTGGTTCAGCAGGGGCTTCCTCCGCAGGAGCCGCTTCGGCGGGCGTAGGCTCGGCGGGAGCCTCGGCAGCGGGTTCCTCGACCGGGGCTGGTTCAGCAGGGGCTTCCTCGACAGGAGCCGGTTCGGCGGGGGCTGGTTCGGCCGGGGCCTCGGCCGCGGGTGCCTCGGCGGGGGCTGGTTCAGCAGGGACCACCTCGGCAGGGACTGTCTCGCCGGCAGGCGCCGGTTCACAGGCTGCCGGATCGGGTGCCACGGCAGCCGGATCGCATGCGGTCGGGTCGGCCTGGGCGACGCGGAACGCGGCCGAGTCCTGCGCGTAGGCCGCAATCGGTCCGCTGATCGCGGTCGAAGCGGCAAGCGCGGCCACGCCAACCAGCCTGCCGGTTCTCTTGAAATTCGGCATATCTTTTACCTTTGTTGAAATAAGTCCCTTGCAGACCCGGATGACGCCTCGGCACTCCCATGCACCTTTAATCGGCATCCCGACCAGTTGTCGGCGTCCACTCCGATCGCCGCTAGCTAGGAAAGCGTCGAAGTTTGTCCAGACGCACGCACAACGCCTGAGATCGCTCGGGGTTTCGTTAAATCGTCTCGCTGTCTTCAGAATCGGCCGGGGGGCTCCAATCATAGAGCCAAGAGAGCTCGTCCCGAAGACTGTCCGGCGATCGCAATGAGAGTGCGGCGTCGCGCGCCAGATTGAGCGGCCAGGGCAGATGATAGACGCGCTGGTGGAAGGCGACGCGACGGCGGACTTTGGCGATGCGGGGCCTCCGCTCGGCTTCGTAGTGGGCCAACGCGGCGCTCCGGCTGGGTGCCCGCGCCAGGGCGTCGGCGAGCACCGCTGCATCCTCGATGGCCATGCCGGCGCCCTGCGCAGCATACGGTAGCATGGCATGAGCCGCGTCACCGATCAGAATGAGCCGATCGTCGAGATGGCGCCAGGGCCGGTCCGGCGGCACCACGTTCAAAGGCCAGCCGGTCATGTCGCCGGCCGCCGCGATCATCGATGTAAGTTGCCGATCCCATGAGCGGAAGCGGTAGGCAAGCCCCGCCGGATCGGCGAGCGTCGTTCGCTTCATTGGCTCGATGAGGACGAGGTTCGTCTCGCGCCCGCCGGAAATCGGATAAGCGACGGCGTGACGCCGGGGGCCGAGCCACGCCGTGATGCCAGGCGGCGGGCCGCCGCCGTTGTCGCGGCTCACGTAGCCGCGCCAGGCGATCGCGCCGCTGGGTGTGGCCGCCGCAAGCCCCAGCCGGCGCGCGATGGACGAGCGCACGCCATCGGCGCCGACCACCAGGCTGGCCTGAAGTCTGTGCCGACCCTCGCCGCTGATGAACCAGAGATCGAGGCCGCCACGCGCCGGGGTCAGCGCCTGGAGCGTAGCCCCAAGGTGAAGCGTGATCGCGGGGGAACGGTCGACGGCGCGCAGGAGAACTGCCTGCAGGTCGGCGCGGTGGATCGATACATAGGGCATGCCGTCGCTGGCGACGACCGGGACCGAGGCGATCGGCCGACCGGTGAACGCCCGGCGCAAGATTACCTCACGAGCGCGCGTGCCATGGACCAGCAAGTCCTTCATGAGTCCGAGCCGGCCGAGAACTCTCAACGCGTTCGGGGAAAGCTGGAGACCGGCGCCGACTTCCTGCATCTGCGGCGCGCGTTCGAAGATTTCTACCGCGAAACCACGATCCGCCAGCGCCAGCGCTGCTGTCAGTCCGCCGATTCCCGCTCCGATGATCGTGATCGGTCGCGCCCGGTCGGCCGCGGACACGGACCTAAGCGGCCTTTTCTCCGAAGCCGCAACCGGCCGGGCTGGTTTCCGTGGCTTTCAACGCCGTGTTCAGCCGATAGAGGGTCGAGCAGTAGCCGCAGACGATTTCGCTCTCGTCGCCCATGTCGAGATAGACATGGGGATGATCGTGCGGCGGATTGGCGCCGCAGCACATGAACTCCGTCACCCCGACCTCGATCGTGTCGTAGCCTGCGTCGTTCTGAAAATGGGGAATCACGTGTCCAGCCATCGCGGCTCACTCTCGGCTATGGTTCGCAACGTCGCGGACCATAGTGTCGGTGGAACGGAATGAACAGGGGTGGCGATGACGCCACTTGGTGCTTATCCAAACGTTTGCGGACTTCACGCCGCCAACGGGATACGAATGCGAGGCTGCGCCCATCATGGATCATTTCATCAGCGACGGGCTTGAACTCGCATTTCTCGATGCGGGCGATCGCGAAGCTCCAAGCGTCCTGCTCCTGCACGGCTTCGCGTCGTCGACGCGGGTCAACTGGGTGGATACCGGCTGGGTCAGGACGCTGACCGACGCTGGCTACCGGGCCGTCGCCTTCGATCATCGCGGTCATGGCCAAAGCGCCAAGCCGACGGATGAGGCGGCTTACACGCCCCAGAAAATGGCCGGCGACGCGGTGGCGCTGCTCGACCATCTGGAGGTTCGGGCTACCACGGTGTTCGGCTATTCCATGGGCGCGCGGGTCGCGGCCTTTGGGGCGCTCGCCGCATCCGAGCGCTTTGTGCGCGTCGTCTTCGGCGGCCTGGGTTTCGGCCTCGTCGACGGCGTCGGCGATTGGGACCCGATCGCCGCGGCGCTGCGAGCCCCTTCGCTGGAGGATGTCAAAGATCCGCGCGGCCGCATGTTCCGGGCTTTTGCCGATCGAACGAACAGCGACAGGGAGGCGCTGGCCGCCTGCATCTCGACGTCCCGAAAGGAACTGACGGAAGCGGAGGTCGGCCGGATCGCGCAACCGGTGTTGATCGGCGTCGGCACGACGGACGACATCGCCGGCTCACCGCATCGGTTGGCCGCACTGATGCCGAATGCGCGCGTGCTCGCTATCGAGGGCCGCGACCATATGCAGTCCGTCGGCGATCGTCGTTTCAAGGCCGAGGTGCTCCGATTTATGAGCGAAGACGCCTGACGCCCTATCGAGGCCGTTTTCGCCCATGTCCGGCGTCGCGGCTGGGGCGGACCAGAGGTGTCGCATACGCGCTCACGATCGCTTGGACAGGGCCTGCAGGCCCCCCGACTTTTCCTCGGGCGGCAACTCGCCTATCTGTACTCGAATGCGGGAACCATCGAGGTTTCCCCAAGCGCCGTCTCGGGAGAGCGTCATGAGCAAGAGCAGCCCGCAGGTCCAGGACAAGATCCAGGCCGTCGATCCGATCTGGGCAAAAGTGCGCACGGAAGCAATTGAGGTCGCGGAGCGCGAACCGGTTCTGTCCTGCTTCATCTACGCCACCATTCTCAACCAGCGAAGCCTTGAGGCGGCGCTGATCCACCGCGTGTCACAACGGCTGGATCATCCGGACGTGCCGGCGATCGTGATCGCGCAAGCTTACGCCGACATGCTGGAATCCGACGTGGAGTTCAGCGCGACGTTGCGAACCGACATCCAAGCGGTGTTCGACCGTGACCCGGCCTGCGAGCGCTACATCGAGCCGCTGCTCTACTTCAAAGGGTTTCACGCGATTCAGACGCATCGGCTCGCGCACTGGCTCTGGAACGAGGGCCGGCGCGATTTCGCCCTCTATCTTCAGGCGCGATCGTCCGCCGTGTTCCAGACGGACATTCATCCGGCGTCCCGGATGGGCAGAGGGATTTTTCTCGATCACGCCACCGGCCTCGTCATCGGCTTCACAGCGGTCGTCGGGGACAACGTCTCGATTCTCCAGAACGTCACCCTCGGCGGCACTGGCAAGGAGTTCGGCGATCGCCATCCGAAGATCGGCTACGGCGTCCTGATCGGGGCCGGTGCGAAGGTCCTCGGCAACATCACGATCGGCAAATGCTCGAAGATCGCGTCCGGCTCGGTCGTCCTCAAGCCTGTTCCACCGCACACGACCGTGGCCGGCGTTCCGGCGCGGGTGATCGGCAAGACCGACGATTGCGACGAGCCGGGCCGGGCCATGGATCAGAGCTTCGACCGCACAGATTGATTGCGTCGGCGCATTGAATTTGCGAGCGGAGGCCTAGCTACAGCCGTTCGAAGTTGGTCCAGGAGAACGATGTGAAGCCCGACGAAATACGCAAGCTCGAAGCCTATCTGAGACAAAGTTTCAAAGGAGCCGACCTCCAGGTTCGTGCGCTTGCGCGCAGTGCCGATTCGGCTGAGGTCTATCTCAACAGTGAATTCGTCGGGTTGCTCGCGAAGGATACGGAGGAGGGTGAACTGTCGTATCACTTCACCATGACGATCCTCGACATCGATCTGGAATAGGACGACGGCGCCCANTTCGGCTGAGGTCTATCTCAACAGTGAATTCGTCGGGTTGCTCGCGAAGGATACGGAGGAGGGTGAACTGTCGTATCACTTCACCATGACGATCCTCGACATCGATCTGGAATAGGACGACGGCGCCCAGCTAGGCCGGTCGGCTCGTCCCTCACTGGCGGGGGGCGCGGCGTATTGGTGATCGTGGATAGAGGAGCCGGCCCTTCCAGAAGGGCCGGCTCCGTGACCGTTCAGGCATGGACGGGGAAAGCCTGAGCAGCCTAGCTGAACCTCGCCTGGCGGCGGCGAGGTGGGGTGCGTGACGGGATTTCGGCGGGCAGGGCGCGCCGGGATTTGGATACCGACAAACCGGCTGGAACAGCTTCCGGCGCGAAGCCCATTGTTCCAGGACAGCGCGGACGCCGATTTCAGCGGACGCTGCCGACCAGAATGTTGCGATCGTCGGCGATGGCGAGCCATTTGCCGGCATCGCGTTCCGACTGACGCTTCAAATATTCGTAATCCGTATCGCTCCAAGCAAGAACGCGATCGTCGAGATTATCGAGAACGTAATCGCCTTGATCGGTGCGGACCGTCAAAACCGCATGGCCTTCGCCGTTTGACTGACGCAGGACGGTGATCAGCAGTGCTGAGGCGGGGACTCCCTCGCGCTGGAGCATGTATTGCTTCAGCAGCACGTAGTCCTCGCAGTCACCTTGAACCGTCGGATACGACCAGACTTCCGGGACGCCATACATGTCCTGGTCCGTGCGCGGGAAAATGGAAGAATTGACGGCGTTGTTGACCTCGACGAGCTTGGTCCACATCGCCCGGGTCAGGCTTACCACGCCGACCGAGGCGTTCGGCTGACAGGTGCCCGGATAGCGCTTGCAGAATTCATAATGCCCGATCGGCTGCGACGTGATCCCCGTGGTGATCATGGCCGAGGATTGGGCGGAGGCCGACGTAGCGGAAAATACCACCGTCAGAAATCCGAGACCGACCACCATCTTGCTGAAGAATTTTGACATTTTCTTTCTCCTCGTTCGTTCAGGGAGAATGTCACATCCGTTTTACTTCTACACAAAATGTAGTAGTGTAAATTATATCAAATTTTATCGGATTCCTATCGATTCTATACTTTAGGTAACATAAAACTTTTCAAGAGAATTTTCGTCCGACCAGTGGGATTTCGTCAACCATAAACGATGTGTCGGCCGACCGAGGCGCTGGCCAGATCCGCATAGATTGACGCAGGTCGGGAAGGAGGGGCAGGGCAGCCGCGCCATAGTCAGCCTGCGCCCGAGACGCCGGATCGACTGGCGCCGAGGGCCCAGCCAGGCCAGCTTGTGGCGGCGCGCGTCGGAGCGCGCCCTGGCACCTGCGGCATCAGTTCAATCTCGTGATTGCCGACGGCCCAGGGCTGGTCGAGCGACCTCAGGCGATATGGGCGCCTTGGGCGGCCGTGTAGATCGTGTAGATCGATTGGCTCGCCGTCATGAACAGCCGGTTGCGCTGTTCCCCGACAAAGGTGAGGTTGGCGCAGCCTTCCGGCGTTTTGATCTGGCCGATCTTGGTGCCATCGGGTGCATATACCTGCACGCCGTCCTGCCCTTCTCCGGCAAAGCCTGTCGCCGCCCAGACATTGCCATCGACATCTGCGCGCAGACCGTCGTGGAACCCGCTTTCCAGCGTCGCGAACTCGCGCCGGTTCGTCAGCTTGCGACCGTTCTCCTCGACGTCCCAGGCAATGATGCGGGCCGGTTCCGGATGGTGGGTGGCGGCCGAATCCGCGACGTAGAGGATGCGGTAGTCCGGCGAAAAGCAGAGTCCATTCGGCTTGAAAATCTCGTCCGTCAGCTTGGTCAGCACGCCGCTGGTCGCATCGATGTGATAGATGCTGGTCGGCAGTTCCAGTTCGCGGACATTGCCTTCGTAATACCAATGGCTGCCATAGCCCGGATCGGTGAAGATGATGCCGCCGTCATCCGGGTGGACCACCGCGTCGTTCGGGGCGTTCAGCGGTTTGCCCTCGAAGGTTTCGGCCAGCACGGTCGGCGAACCTTCCCGCCCATAGCGCACGACCCGGGCGGTCGAGTGCTCACAGCTGATCTGCCGTCCCTCGAAGTCGAAGGTGTTGCCGTTGGAAAAGTTGGAGACGTGGCGCAGCGGCGTCACCGTCTCGGTTACCGCGTCCCAGCGCATTTGCCGGTTGTTGGGGATGTCGCTGAACACGGCGTAGCGGCCGACGCCGTTCCAGGCGGGTCCCTCGGCCCAAAGAGCGCCGGTCCACTGCCTCTGCAACGGCGTGTTGCCGATCATGTACTGGGAAAAGCGCGGGTCGAGAACGACCCAGGCGTCATCGGGATAACGAGACGGCTGCGGAGGCAGCGACATCTCTTGCGTCTCCGCGAGTCCAGGCATCGCCAGCACGGCGCCCAGCGCGGCGCTGCCGGATAGAAATGCACGTCGGTCCATGTTCATGTCGTCCTCCCCCCCCGGCCGATCCTGAGAACGCGCCGGATTGCGTTGCTCATCATTCTCCAACTGGGCATGTGCGGCAGGAAGCTTAACGCTGTTAACGACGGTTTGCCATCTCGGCGCCTTTACGGCGCCGGGCTTGCACCGAGCGGTGAATGCATCGGATCAGAGAGTGTATCCGGCATCGAGAATTCCGATGCACAATGAAAGCGTTAGAACGCCGTAGGTGCATGTCGATGCATGGGGGCATATGACCTTCGTTGCCACTGGGGCAAGAATGGTCCGCTCGCAAGAGGGGCGCAGCCCTATCGTGGTGGCGAGGAACTTACATTTCGGGCAGTCGGACATGGCGATATCGCCTGGGCGACGCATTCTTCAGCACCAAGGGTTCCGGACAGATACCGTCAGGCTGTCAGAGCATGCTGCGTTCGATCGTTTCGCGCGACTGCATCGCGGCGAATTCGATCGCGAATCCCTCTTCGAGGTGGCGGACGACCCGTCCTTTCGTCGTGCCCAGCGTAATCCGCGAGCCAATGGCGGGCCGAACGCTGCTCGTCACGGCGGCGCCGGACAGTGACAAGTCGATGATCCGGGTCTGGTAGCGACGGCCGTCTTCGAGGACCACGTCCACGAACGGGTTTTGCGGCTCGACCCGCTCATGGCGGCGATCTTCCGGTAGATCGAGTTCATGACGGTTGGCGAACCAGGTCAACTGGGCGGCCAGCTTCTCGCGCTTGCGTTCGCTGCTGTTGAGCATGAGCACAAAGCCGCCGTCAAAAACGCGAACCACCGTGCCCTCCAATCGACCGATATGATCGATGTAGACGATGATCCGCTCGTCCTTGGACGGGTGCACGGCGGTGGTGATCGCGACGTCCCCAGGGGACATGTTCTCGGCGCGGCAAGGATATTCGGTTCGGTCTTCCCGCATGAAGCGGCCGAGGAGATTGACGTCGACACGATTGAAGCGACGCCGCTCATCCGATCCCGTCTGCCGTGCTTGAGCCTGAGCCTGCATAATCTCTCAACCGTCGTTTCGCCACGGTCGCGCACAACCGCGCTTACCGGGACTTTTTACAGCCCGAAGCTTAACGATCGGTGCAGGAATCGTCATGCTGCGATGCGGTGATGCCGTATTAACTCTCGCTTGCAAATCTGTTTGTCGAATTGCGCTGGAAGGCTTACAAATGATGCAGGACGGATTTCGATCCGGTCTGGCAGCACCCACCTGCGCTTCCCTGGTTTTCCAGTTCAGATTCACGCAGACCTTTGGCCGCCCCATGTTATGGGGCGGTTTTTTCTATTGGTGTCAGTTTACGTCCAGCGCCCCATGTTCGGCGGGCCGATGCGTCACCCTCACGGTCGTCGGCTAGCAGTGGACGAGGACCGAAACGACGATGGAGCACGAAGCGTGACCCCGCACCATTCCGGCCAATCGGACGATGAGACCCTCGATCGAAGACCGCATCCTCCGGCCTTCAACGTTCCGGCAATCATTCTGATCCTCATCGCGGTTCTTGCGACCGTCCATGCGATCAGGGTTTTCGTCCTGGGTCCCGTCGCCGCGTCCGATGTGCTGCTCGACTTCGCGTTCATTCCCGGATGCTACGGCGATCTTGACGAAATCTGCGGGTTGCGTTCCGCCGGCGCCGATATCTGGTCGCCACTCTCCTATGCGTTTCTGCATGGGGATTGGACGCATCTGGGCGTCAACGCGGTGTGGCTGCTGGCTTTCGGGACACCGGTCGCGCGGCGGCTCGGGACCGTTCGTTTCGTTGCCTTCTCGGGGGTTGGCGCGCTCGCGGGCGTGGCTGCTTTCGCGATCTTGAACCCGACCCTTGTCGCTCCAGTCATCGGCGCTTCGGGAATTGTATCGGCGTTGATGGGAGGAGCCTGCCGTTTTGCCTTCGGGGGGCGGGGGCGGACGCGGTTCAACCCGGCGCGGGCCGACATGCCGGTCGTGCCGATCACCGATGCGTTGGCCAACCGAACCGTCCTTGTTTTCATCGGGGTCTTTTTCGCGACCAACCTGCTGATCGGCAGTGGAGTGGGCGGTGCGCTCGGCGGTGGCGCGATCGCCTGGGAAGCCCATCTGGGCGGATTTGCGTTCGGGTTCCTGGCATTTCGCCTGTTCGATCCCCTTTCGCGCGTCCGCTTGCCCTGACACGCGCGCCTTGCCCCTTGCGGTTCGCGCGACTCTGGCTCACCTTTCCAAACGATCACGAAGGGGAGGCTGAAGACATGTCCGTGCGCCAGATACTGGAAGAGAAGGGGCGGGAGGTCGTGACACTCCGTCCAGAGGCGACACTGGAAGAGGCTGTCCAAGTACTCGCGGGCAAGAAGATTGGTGCCATCGTCCTCGTCGACGCTCAGGGAGCGGTCGCCGGCATCGTATCGGAGCGCGATATCGTTCGCCTTATCGGAACGTCTGGCGTCGCCAGCATTTCTCAGAGCGTGCGCGACGTCATGACGATGGCGGTGACCACATGTACGGAATCGACCTCGATCAACGAGGCGATGGAATTGATGACCCACGGCCGCTTCCGCCACTTGCCCGTCTGCGAGGAGGATAAGCTGGTCGGGATCATTTCGATCGGCGACGTCGTCAAACGCCGCATCGAGGAAGTGGAACGCGAGGCCAACGAGATGCGCGAATATATCGCCGCCGGCTGAACGAAAGCGAAAATGGGCGGTGGGGCAATGCGTCGGCCTCGCGCCAGCCCGGACACAAACCCGTCGTCGCCTACCGTCCGCCCGCTTCGAGGGCGACGTCGGTCATTCGTTCGATCTCGCCGATCCGGCTCTTCGTCGCTTCGTATCCGAGCGCGATGGCCTCCTCGGCCCGGAAGAACTCCGAAAGGCCGATGTCGCGCACGCGCGGTTGCAGCGAAAGGTCGGGAGGATCACCGGCAAGGCGAGCGCGGGAGATACGGTCCTGGATGATGTTGAACGCATCGACCATGGAGCGCGCGATGCTGAGTTTCTCTCTCCGGGGAGAGGCGCCTTCCAACCTTGGCGTTACGATATCGGTCAGCCCCAGTCCCTGCGGCGATGCGCTTCCGTCATCCGCAACATCATCCGCGACGGCCCGCATGCGAACGATCGCCGCGCGTCCGAACAGGTCGTAGTGCAGGTTCACGGCGACGACGAATTTTTCCTCGTTGACGCGGCACACATTCACCGGAACCGGGTTGACGAGGGCGCCGTCGAGTAGTCGCCGGTTGCCGCAGGAGACGGGCTCGAAAACACCGGGAAGAGCATAGGACGCCCGCATCGCCAGGATCAGGGAGCCGGAATCGATCCACACCTCGTGACCATTTTGCGCCTCGGTGGCGACGCAGACGAGGCGACGGTCCAAATCCTCGATCTGGATCCCTTCCAGCGATTCCGACAGGCGACGGCTGAGCCGCATCCCGCCAATCAGTCCACCCGCGCCGAAGCGCAGATCGAGAAACCGCATCATTCCTCGTCGCGTCAGCGACAGGGCAAACGTTTCCAGATCGTCGAGTTTTCCAGCCAGGTAGCAGCCGCCCACGAGGGCACCGATCGACGTGCCGGCGATCATGGAGATGCGAATGCCGGATTCGTCGAGCGCTCTGAGGACGCCGATATGCGCCCATCCGCGGGCCGCTCCGCCGCCGAGGGCCAGCGCGATGCCTGGGGAGCGCCGCGTCGCGGTCTCTCGAGGTGCGTAGCTGGCTAGGGGAGGTTCCGCCCCCCAACCGAAGACCCTATCAAGCATCTTGCGTCGCCCCCGATTGTTCTCCGTTTATCTAATGTGAGGCTACGGCAAAGGTCTGATCATCCGATTAAGAGGCGACGGGACCATCTCCCGTCTCGCGAACCGCAAGGCTCTGCCCATCGTCCGCGACGACACGATAGAAACAGGTCGAGCGGCTGGTGTGGCAAGTGTCGTTCGGCTTGGCGACCGCGACTTTCAGCCAGACGGCGTCCTGGTCGCAGTCGACGCGGACTTCGCGAACGCTCTGTAGGGCGCCGGACGTTTCGCCCTTTTTCCAGAGCGTGTTGCGCGAACGCGACCAATAATGCGCCAATCCTGTCGACAAGGTCGCCTCAAGCGCCCGTTCGTTCATATGGGCGACCATCAAGAGCTCGCCGGAGGCGTGATCGGTGACGACGGCGGTGACGAGGCCGGCCGCGTCGAATCGCGGCCGAAGCCGGGTTCCTTCCTCTTGTTCACTCGCGTCGGCTGATGGACGATCAAACACCTGCTTGTCCGACATCGCCATTCTCACACCCGGTGGCCGGTCAGCGAGAAGAACCGCCCCTTCAACTCGCCATCGTCGGCAAAGACGCCCTGGAACGACGTTGTCACGGTCAGCGAGCCCTTGGACCGGATACCGCGCATCGACATGCACATATGTTCGGCTTCGATCATCACCGCGATGCCCTTGGGCCGAAGCATACTGACGATAGCCGTGGCGATCTGCGCGGTCATCGATTCCTGCGTCTGCAGGCGGCGACCATAGATATCGACGACGCGCGCGATCTTCGACAGGCCGAGAACGCGACCGTCCGGGACATAGGCGACATGCGCCTTGCCGATGATCGGCACCATGTGGTGCTCACAGTGCGAATGAAAGTCCACGTCGCGAACCAGAACCATGTCGTCGTAGCCGGAAATTTCCTCGAAGGTGCGGCCGAGAACGTCGCCGGCTTCCTGTCGGTAGCCTCCGAACAGCTCCTCATAGGATTTCACGACGCGGGCCGGGGTTTCGCGCAGGCCCTCACGGGTCGGATCTTCGCCGACCCAGCGCAACAACGTCTCCACCGCCGCCTCCGCTTCCGCTCGGCTCGGCCGCTCGGTGTGCCTCTCGTCGGCAACGTCGGGAAATTTCTTGACGACAGCGTCCATCTTGCTTCGCTCCGTGCCAGTCGGAATTCGTGCGGCAATCCATAGGGAATGTTGGTCTGGAGCCTGCGCCGGAGCGTCATTACGGCTCGAAATCGATATCCTGTCCACACCTACCCCACTTCCGGCGCCACCGGGTCATGACAATGCGACCGAGGACGGCGACTTTCGAACCGGTGCCCGAGCAACTATATAGTTTCGGAAAAAGCGAAATGACAGGGCAAACGGCCGAAGCCGACGGATGGTGTTGCAGTGATCGACGACGTGTACAATTCCCGCATTCTCGAGTTGGCCGGCAACATTCCCCGGATCGGGCGTCTCGACAGCGCGGATGCGAGCGCGACCGCGCACTCCAAGCTTTGCGGCTCGACGGTGACGGTCGATCTGAAGCTCGCCGACGGGGTCGTGTCGGATTTCGCCCATGAGGTGAAGGCCTGCGCGCTCGGACAGGCCTCGTCGTCGGTGATGGCCAGCCATATCGTCGGCGCTACACCTGACGAATTGCGTGCGGTCCGTGAGACGATGCGCCGGATGCTGAAGGAGAACGGAGCACCGCCGTCGGGCCGCTTCGAGGATCTGAAATATCTGGAGCCCGTCCGCGACTACAAGGCCCGGCATGCCTCCACCATGCTGACCTTCGACGCGGTGGTCGACGCGCTCGATCAGATCGCCCGCAAGGACGAGAGCGCGGCGGCATGACTGCTACGCCGGGCTTCGGTTCCACAAGCGCGTCGAACTGGTCTGGTGATGTGCAAGTCTGACCAAAAACCCGATCACGCGGCGCCCAAGGGTTTGCGCGACCGCGCTCGACCCTTGAGCCGCAATTACGACGGGCCCTGGCAACGGACGCCGGGCCGCCTGGTCGGAATGGCGCTCGTCCGTTTCTACCAGATCGTCTTTTCGCCGTTCGTGGGTGGCCATTGCCGGCACATCCCGACCTGCTCGGAATACGCCTATGAGGCGGTGGCCCGGCACGGGCTGATACGAGGCGGGTTCCTGAGCGCGCTGCGGGTTGCCCGCTGCGGCCCGTTCGGGACCGCGGGCCTCGACCCGGTGCCTACGGATAGGACGGAAAAAACGAAATAGACCTCATCGTCGCCAGGTGGGACCCCAGCATTCAACCCGATCGACGCAGAGGGCGGCGCGTTCCAACCGGTTCAGAAGTCCCGCGGGATTCTTAGCAACTGTCCCGGAAAGATCAGGTTCGGATCGGCGACAAACTGTTGATTGGCCGCTTGGATGACCGGGTATTTCGAGGCATCCTCGTAGTACCGGTTCGCCAGGGCCGAGAGCGTCTCGCCGCTGATCACCATGTGCTCCCAATACCCGACATATCCCGGAAGGATCTTCGGACCGTAGAGAACCGGCACGGTCACGGTCGGCGGGTTGGGGCCGCCAGCGCTGTCGTCGGTGACGGTGACGAAGAGCCGGCTCAGCGTGAAGGCGGCATCGGACGGGATGTCGACGGCGGCCTGGAACTGCCTGATGGATAGCGAACCCGCGGTGGCAGCGGCTGTCACCTCGTCATGTCCGTCGCTGACCCTGATCGTCAGATGGCTTTCAAACCCGACCGCGTTGCCCGCGATGAGGATGCGGCTTCCCACAAGATCGAAGGCCTTCGGCTGCAGAATTTCGATGTTCATGACTGCGGCTCCCTTGCATAGGCACGCGCCCGTCAAATATATCGGCCGCGACCATCGCGTGCAAATCACGATCAAGCACTGCGATTTCGCGCCGGATCACCGGCAAATCGAACCACCCGCGTTCGTTGGCGGGACTGGATGAGAGAGTACGCACCATGGCTGAGGCCGTTTCCCTGATCTTTCCCGATGGCTCCGCGCGCGAATTCGACGCCGCGACGCGCGGTATCGACGTTGCCGTCGGCATTTCCAAATCGCTTGCCAAGAAAGCCGTCGCCTATGCGCTCGACGGTGAAGTGCGCGATCTGGCCGATCCGCTCGGGCGCGGCGGTGCGCTCGAGATCGTCACCCGCGACGACCCGCGCGCGCTCGAACTCATTCGGCACGACGCCGCCCACGTCATGGCCGAAGCGGTTCAGGAGTTGTGGCCGGACACCCAGGTGACGATCGGCCCGGTGATCGAGAACGGCTTCTATTACGATTTCGCCCGCGATACGCCCTTCACCACCGACGACCTGACGACCATCGAGAAGAAGATGGCCGAGATTATTCGCCGCAACGCGCGCTTCACCAAGGAAGTCTGGCCGCGTGACAAGGCGCGTCAGGTGTTCGCCGACAAGGGGGAGGCCTACAAGGTCGAACTGCTGGACGCGATCCCCGAGGACCAGGACGTCAAGATATACAGCCAGGGCGACTGGTTCGATCTCTGCCGCGGGCCGCACATGGCTTCGACCGGCCAGGTCGGCGACGCCTTCAAGCTGATGAAGGTCGCGGGCGCCTATTGGCGCGGGGACTCGAACAATCCGATGCTGACCCGCATCTACGGCACGGCCTGGGCCAATCAGGAGCAGCTGAAAGCCTATCTCCACATGCTGGAGGAGGCGGAAAAGCGCGACCACCGCCGGCTCGGCCGGGAGATGGACCTGTTTCATTTCCAGGAGGAGGGACCGGGGGTCGTCTTCTGGCACGCGCATGGCTGGCGGATGTTCCAGAACCTCGTCCGCTACATGCGCCGCCGCCTCGAAGGCACCTATGACGAGGTCAACGCGCCGCAGATCCTCGACAAGGCGCTGTGGGAAACCTCAGGCCATTGGGGCTGGTACAAGGAGAATATGTTCGTCACGGAAACCGAGGACGAACGCGTCTTCGCGATCAAGCCGATGAATTGCCCCGGTCATGTGCAAATCTTCAAGCACGGTCTGAAAAGCTACCGCGATCTGCCCATTCGCTATGCGGAATTCGGTAACGTCCACCGCTATGAGCCGTCCGGGGCGCTGCATGGTCTCATGCGCGTGCGCGGTTTCACCCAGGACGACGCCCACGTCTTCTGCACCGAGGATCAGCTCGAGTCGGAATGCCTGCGGATCAACGATCTGATCCTGTCGACCTATGCCGATTTCGGCTTCGACGAGATCACGGTGAAACTGTCGACCCGGCCCGAAAAGCGCGTTGGATCGGACGCCAACTGGGACCACGCCGAAAAGATCATGGCCGATGTGCTCGAGCAGATCGCGGCGCAGTCGGGCGGCAAGATCAAGACCGCGATCAATCCGGGCGAGGGGGCGTTTTACGGGCCGAAATTTGAATATGTCCTGCGCGATGCCATCGGGCGCGACTGGCAATGCGGCACCACCCAGGTCGACTTCACCCTGCCGGAACGTTTCGGCGCGTTCTATATCGACAAGGATTCCAACAAGAAGACCCCGGTCATGATTCACCGGGCGATCTGCGGCTCGATGGAGCGCTTCCTCGGAATCCTGCTCGAGAACTATGCCGGGCATCTGCCGCTGTGGTTTGCTCCGCTGCAGGTGGTGGTGGCGACGATTACGTCGGACGCCGACGACCACGCTGAGGAAGTCGCGGCCGAATTGAAGCGAGCAGGCCTCAAGGTCGAAGCCGACCTCAGAAACGAGAAGATCAACTACAAGGTCCGCGAGCACTCGGTCGCCAAGGTCCCGGTGATTCTCGTCTGCGGCAAACGCGAGGCCGAGGAGCGGACGGTCAATCTGCGCCGGATCGGCTCGCGCGATCAGACGTCGATGAGCCTCGCGGACGCGGTCGCATCGCTCAGCAAAGAAGCGGTTCCGCCGGACCTTCGCCGGAAGGCGGACGACGCGGCCTGATAACTGTGTTAGCCCGGAGTTCTTCTCGCTGTGGAGCTTCGGGCGTTACGGTTTGCCGATCCTCTGCCGGGGATTATCGGACCGCCGGCCGAAGGTTCGGGGCCGCATAATCCGCTCACGGACACGCAGTTTCGGCGCCATCGCGCGCCGAACTCCATTCGACATCATGGAAGTCGAAGTCGGGACGCAGCGGCGGCTTAACGATCTCGAAGAACGGCGAGAGATCGAAATCGCGCGGCACGAACAGCGAGTGGTGCCGGATGTGCATGATCTCGGCCTCGTTCCCCCAACGGCTCCGTCTGGGGTCATGGGTCTCGATGCGTGGCAGGATCGGGTAGCCGACATGCTGAAATGCCTGGGCGATCAGCGTCGAGCAGATCGCCCGCGTCGGGTCGCCCGAACCCAGCGATATCATCCGGCGGCGAAACCGGCGGGGGACGGGCAGGGGAACCAGATAGCGGATCAGATCGAAGATATTCTGGAGGTCGTAGCCGTTGCCCACGCGCTCTGCCGCGAATCGGGTGATGCGCGCCTGGTCACGGGGGTTGAGGCCGCTCGGCCGGCATATCCGGATGTGAACATCCTTGTATTTCTCGATCGCCGCGATGATGACGCCTTGTTCGAGGTCGGCTTCGATGATTGCGTGTCGAAGATCGCGATGCTGTCCGACGTAGAGGGCGGAGTGCGACCAGGTCGACTGGGTCAGGTATTTGATGGGTGAGGAAATGCGCGTGTTGCCCTCGATCAGAATGACGTCGCAGGGGCGCAATGCATGGAGCAAGGCATCGAACGGGAACGGCGTGGCCCCGGCACAGTCTGTGACGGGCTCCTGAAGGAATGCCGCGATCAGACGTCCAATTCGGTCCAACATTCTTGCGCCCTTGTCGGACGACCGTCCGAACAGTTTCATTCTGACCACGCTAGCGCGAAATCAGGAAATGCCGGAATCGGTTTTCGGCTCGCGTTCCGTGCTCTGACTGGAATCGATCCGACGGCGCGTGTGTGCCGTCATGAAAGTCTTCGCCGAAATCGCGAGCATTGTTACTCCCCAAACAAGCGCACCGGCGCAGTCGGGCAGCCGACGACCGGTCCCGGACGAACAATCCGACGCCGCCAGCGGCGTCGCGATACGGCCGTGCATGCCAGGTCTCCGACCACAGGCATCGACGCGCTATTCCGTATTGGCGCTTCGGACGATAAGGAAAAGCCGGAAGCGGTGAGGAAGGGAGCGCCGGCAGGAGCGTTGCCTGATCCCGATTGCGATCGACCAGGCGCCGATGGTCTATCGCGGACGGATCGACCAAGTGCCAGCGAGGGAAAGCGCGGGGGCGGATGGCCCCGCATCGGTCTTCGCCGACCATGATTGTGTCGTTATGGGTGCGCGTTTCGTGCTCGAAGCCATCAGGAGAGACTCATGAGAATAATCCGCAAACTGGCAGTCGCCGCCGCACTGTTGACTGCCATCTCGGGGGGCGCGGTCGCCCAGGAGTCGATCAAGATCGGTGATATCAACCACTACAAGCGGATGGCGGCTTTCGCCGAGCCCTACCGGAAGGGCATCGAACTGGCGCTGAAGGAGATCAACGAGGCAGGGGGGGTTCTCGGCAAACCGCTGGAATTCATCTTCCGCGACGATCAGGGCAAGCCGGGCGAGGCGGTGAAGATCGCCGAGGAATTGATGACCCGCGAGGACGCGGTGATGCTGACCGGGACGATTCTGTCGAATGTCGGTCTCGCCATTTCCTCGCTCGCGGCCGAGAAGGGCTATGTGTATCTGGCCGCCGAACCGCTGGCGGACGCGCTGGTCTGGAGCTCGGGCAATCCCTACACGTTCCGCCTGCGGACCTCGACCTTCGTCCAGGCCGCCATGCTGGCCGAACAGGCCGCCAAGACCGACGCGGTCCGCTATGCCACGATCGCGCCGAACTATGCCTACGGCACCGATGCGGTCGAGGCGTTCAAGACCAACCTCAAGCGGCTGAAGCCGGAGGTCGAATTCGTCACCGAACAGTGGCCGGCGCTGTTCAAGATCGACGCCGGCGCCGAGGTTCAGGCGTTGGAGGCCGCCAAGCCCGACGCGATCTACAACGTCACCTTCGGGTCCGATCTCGCCAAGTTTGTCCGCGAGGGCGGCACGCGAGGTCTGTTCGAGGGCCGCAAGGTCTACGGGCTGTTGACCGGCGAGCCGGAATATCTGGAGCCGCTGGGCGATGAAGCGCCGGTCGGTTGGGTCGTGACCGGATATCCCTGGTACGCGATCAGCGAAGGACCGGGCAAGGCATTCGTGGATGCCTACAAGACTGAAACCGGCGAGAGCCCGAAGAACGGTAGCCTCGTCGGCTACATGACTGTCCAGAGCGTTGCCGCGTTGATCGAAAAGGCAGGCTCCACCGAGACCGCTGCCCTGCTTGAAGCGTTCAAAGGGCTGGCGGTCGAAACGCCCGACGGCGAAATCACCTATCGCGACATCGACAATCAGTCGACGATGGGCGCCTTTATCGGCACCACCGCGGTCGAGGACGGCAAAGGGCTGATGGTCGATTGGACCTATGTCGATCCGACGCCCTACATGCCGAGCGACGAAGAGATCAAAGCCATGCGCCCGGCTGACTGATATCCGGCCTTGTCGCCGGCGGAGGTTTCGGGCGCGTCTCGGGGCCCCGCCGGCATTTTGATCCGCCCGCATCACTTGCGACAGAACGGACGCCATGGGACCTTTTGTGGCACAGCTCCTCACCGGGCTTGCAAACGCGGCGGCGCTGTTCCTGGTCGCCTCCGGCTTATCGCTCATCTTCGGCGTGACGCGCATCGTCAATTTCGCCCACGGCTCGTTCTACATGCTGGGGGCCTATATCGGCCTTTCGCTGATGGATTTCCTTCCGGGGCATTTCGGCTTCTGGGGGTCGATCGTCCTGGCCGGAATAGCCGTCGGCCTCGTCGGCGTGGTCGTCGAAATCCTGGTGCTTCGTCCGATCTACCGGGCGCCAGAGCTGTTTCAACTGGTCGCCACCTTCGGAGTGATCCTGGTCATTCAGGATCTGGTCCTGATCATCTGGGGGCCAGAGGACCGCCTGGGGCCGCGTGCGCCGGGGCTGAAATCGGTGGTGCGCATCATGGGCGAGCCGGTGCCGCAATATGACCTGGCACTGATCGCGATCACACCCTTCGTGCTGTTCGGCCTGTGGTGGCTGATCAACCGGACACGCGTCGGCATCCTCATGCGGGCGGCGACGCAGGATCGCGAGATGGTCGGCGCGCTCGGCGTCAACCAAGCCTGGCTGTTCACCGGCGTCTTCTTTCTCGGCTCGGCGCTCGCCGGGCTGGGTGGAGCGATCCAGCTGCCCAAGGGCGGCGCCGACCTTTTGATGGATTTCAATATCCTCGCCGCCATCTTCGTGGTGGTGGTGATCGGTGGCATGGGATCGCTGCCGGGGGCATTTCTCGCCGCCGTACTCATTTCGGTCCTGAACGTCTTCGGCGTCCTGTACCTGCCGCAAAGCACGCTGGTGCTGATGTTCGTCGTCATGGCGGTGGTGCTGATGGTGCGCCCCTATGGTCTCCTGGGACGCGAGGAGGTGGCTGGCGAGCAAGGGCAAGCGGGCGAACCGGAACAACCGATGCGCCCCGCCGGACCGCGGGGCCGGCTGTTCGTCGCGGTGCTTCTCGTGGCTCTCCTGCTCCTTCCCGTGTTTGGATCGAACTTCACCAAGGTGCTGGTGACCGATATCCTCATCGTCTGCCTGTTCGCCGCATCGCTGCAATTCATCCTCAGCTGGGGCGGGCTGGTCAGCTTCGGTCACGCGGTGTTCTTCGGCGGCGGCGCCTACGCGGCGGCGCTCGTGGTCGTCTACGCCGACGCGCCGATGGAAATCGCCTTTGTGATGGCGCCGCTGGGGGCCGGGCTGCTGGCGATCGTCATCGGGTGGTTCTGCATCCGCCTCAGCGGGGTCTATTTCGCCATGCTGACGCTGGCCTTCAGCCAGCTCGTGTGGTCGCTGGTCTTTCAGTGGGGCGCGGTCACCGGTGGTGACGACGGGCTGGTCAACATCTGGCCGGCCGCGTGGCTCTCCGACACCACGGCCTATTACTATTTCACGCTTCTGTTCGGCGTCGGCGGGATCATCTTCCTCCGTCATATGACCCATTCGCCCTTCGGCTACGCGTTGCGCGCCTGCCGCGACAGCGCGCGCCAGGCCGCGGCGACGGGTATCAACGTCAAGACGGTGCAGTGGGTCGCCTTCGCGATTGCCGGCGCACTGGCGGGCCTTGCCGGCGGCCTGTTCGTCTTCTCCAAGGGGTCGATCTTTCCGAACGAATTGGAGATCGCCAAGAGCTTCGACGCCTTGATCGTCGTCTTCCTCGGTGGGGTCAAAACCCTTTCCGGCGGCGTCGTCGGCGCCGCCTCGCTGGAAGCGGTGAAGGACTGGCTGACCCGGCTCGAATATTGGCGGCTGATCCTCGGCCTTTTGATCATCGCCGTGGTGATCGTGGCGCCCGACGGCATCGTCGGATCGCTGCGGAAGCTGGGCGAGCGCCTCGGTTTGACCCGTGACAGGCAGGGCGTTTCGTGAGCCCGGTCCTAAAAGTCGAGCATCTGGCCAAATCCTTTGACGGCGTCGACGCCGTCAAGGGTGTCAGCTTCAACGTGATGCCGGGTGAACTGAAGGCGCTGATCGGACCGAACGGCGCCGGTAAATCCACCTGCTTCAACATGCTGATGGGCCAGCTGAAGCCCAGCGGCGGCAAGGTGTTTCTGCACGGCAAGCCGATCACCGGCCTGCCGCCCCGGCGGATCTGGCGCATGGGGGTCGGGCGGACTTTCCAGATCACCGGCACATATCAGAGCATGACGGTTGCCGAGAACGTGCAGATGGCACTGATCAGCCATCATCGGCGGCTGTTCGCGGTGGTTCCCTACGCCTACCGCCTCTACCGCGACGAAGCGCTCGCGCTGCTTGAGCTTGTCGGGATGGCCGACCAGGCCGATCGTGCCTGCTCGATCCTCGCCTATGGCGACCTGAAGCGCTTGGAACTGGCCATCGCGCTCAGCCACCGGCCGGGCCTCCTGTTGATGGACGAGCCGACCGCTGGGATGGCTCCACGGGAGCGGGTGGCGCTGATGCAGCTGACCGCCGATATCGTTGAGGAGCGCGGCATCAGCGTGCTGTTCACCGAGCACGACATGGACGTCGTCTTCACCCATGCCCACCACATCATGGTGCTCAACAGAGGCGAACTGATCGCCGAGGGCACCGCGGCCGAAATCCGCGCCGACGAGCGGGTTCAGCAAGTCTATCTGGGGGGCGGAACACTGTTTTCGCGGGATGGTCGCGATGCTTGAGATTAGCGCGATCAACAGCTTCTACGGCAGGGCGCATATTCTGCACGATCTCAGTCTTTCGGTGAACGCCGGCGAGGTCGTGGCCTTGCTTGGCCGCAACGGGGCCGGCAAGACGACGACGATGAAATCCGTCATGCAGCTTGTCCGCGCCCGCTCCGGCCGGGTGCGGCTGGAGGGCGAGGACATCACCGGGTGGCCGGCGTACAAGGTCGCCCGCCACGGGGTCGGCTATGTGCCGGAGGAGCGGCGGATCTTCACCGATCTCACAATCCTGGAAAACCTCGAAGTCGGCCGGCAATCGGCTCGCTACGCGGCCCCGAAATGGACTGTCGAGATGCTGTTCCAGCTTTTTCCCAACCTTGGCGAGCGCCGCAACAACCGTGGCAAGACCCTGTCGGGCGGCGAACGGCAAATGTTGAGCATCGCGCGCACCTTGATGGGAAATCCGCGCCTGCTGCTGCTCGACGAGCCATCCGAGGGCCTCGCGCCGCTGATCATGGAGCAGATGGCCGAGACCATCCTACGCTTCAAGGCGGAGGGCCTGACGGTGCTGCTCTCGGAGCAGAACCTGCATTTCGCCCGGATCGTCGCCGACCGCGCGCTGATTATCGAAAGCGGCGAGAAGAAATTCGACGGCTCGTTCGCCGAGCTCGAACACCACCCCGAAATCCGCGATGCGCACCTTTCGGTCTAGAACGCCGGCGACGTCGTCGAATCGATCGGGTCGGCACTGTCGGCGCGCGCAGCGACAATGCCTTGCTTGGCCTGCCGCGGCGACCCGCCACAGGCCCGCCTACCTCGTGACGAGCTCCGGTCCCATCAGGCTGTAGGGCAGCCAGGTCGACAGAATCGGCACATAGGTGACCAGAATCAGGAACAGGAAGAGCACTCCGACGAAGGGCAGCGCCGCCTTGACCACCTGAACCAGACTCATCCCGGTAATGCCTGAGGTGACGAACAGGTTGAGCCCGATCGGCGGCGTGATCATGCCGATCTCCATGTTGACCACCATGACGATGCCGAGATGGACCGGATCGACGCCGAGTTCCATCGCGATCGGGAACACCACCGGCGCGACGATCAGAAGTAGCCCGGACGGTTCCATGAACTGGCCGCCGAGGAGCAGCAGGATATTGACCGCGATCAGGAAGGTGAACCAGTTGAAGCCGGCATCGAGCATCAGGCCGGTGATCGCCTGGGGAATGCGTTCCGCCGTCAGCACATGGGCGAACAGCAGCGCGTTGACGATGATGAACATCAGCATGATCGTCGTGCGTGCCGCGTCGACGGTGACCTTGCGTGTGTCTTCATTGAAGAACGCTCTGAAGAAGGAGCGCCCCGTCATTCCCAGGTTGCGGCCCCAGATCGGCAGGCTGGCGGCCAGGTGCTTCGGCACGCCCGCCAGTCCCGCGCTTTCGCCGCGCCAGAGCGTGTAGGCGACGAGGATCGCCAAAGACAGCACAAGACCGACGGTCGCCCGCTCGCCGAAGCCGAAGCTCGCGCCGCCGGGACCGGATGTCGCGAAGAAGGAGAGGATCATCCAGACAGAGAAGAAGGAGACGGCATAGACGAGGGCGGAGAAGCCGACGCGGGCGCGGGACGAGTCGGTCTCGCGCAGCCAGGGCTCGTCCTTGAGTGGTCCCATGTCGCGATAGATGAACAAGGCGACGAAGAACGCGTAGACCGCCGCCACCGCGGCCGCTTCCGTCGGCGTGAACACGCCGCCATAGATGCCGCCGAGGATGATGATGATCAGGAACAGGCCCCAGCCGGCGTCCTTGCCGTGGCGTGCGATCTCATGGAAGCCGCGCCAGGGCTCGGCCGGCAGGTTCTTGATCCGCGCCATGATATAGATCGCGATCATCAGCATCAGCCCGGCGACGATGCCAGGAACGACGCCGGCGAGGAACATGCGCCCGACGGACACGTCGGTGGCGGCCGAATAAACGACCATGACGATGGACGGTGGTATCAGGATGCCGAGGGTTCCGGCGTTGGCGATGATGCCAGCCGCGAACTCCTTGCTGTAGCCGACCTTGCGCATGCCGGCGATGGCGATGGTGCCGATCGCGACCACGGTGGCCGGCGACGAGCCGGAGAGGGCGGCGAACAGCATGCAGGCCAGAACCGAGGCCATGGCGAGGCCGCCGCGAAAATGGCCGACTGTGGCGATGGCGAAGTTAATGAGCCGCTTGGCGACGCCTCCGGTCGACATGAAGGCGGAGGCGAGCACGAAGAACGGGATCGCCAGCAGCGTGTAGTTCTGCGAGGCGGTGAACAATTGCAGCGCCACCGACGACATGGAGTCGCTGGAGAAAAAGGCGATGGTGATGACCGAGGAGAGGCCGAGCGAAATGGCCACCGGCGCGCCGAGGAACAGCAGCCCCAGAACCAGAATGAAGAGGATGAGCGTTTCCATCGCGGTCAGTCTTTCAGGAGATCTTTGTTTTCCGCGACGAGGTCTTCCGCCTCGTGGCCGGCGATGACGAGTTCGCGCTGGCCGGTCCAGATCTGGACGATCGCCTGCAGCGAGCGGTAGGCCAGAAGGGCCAGGCCGATCGGCAGCATCAGATAGGCAATCCAGCGTTGGACGCGTTCCTGGACGCCGAAGGTTTCCTGCACCCATTCAGGATAGCGCACGTCGTCGAGCCCAAGCCCGAGATTGAAGAACTTGGTCCAATAGAAGATGGCGCCGCCGGAGGAGTTCGCGCCGAAGATCGACAGCCAATCGGCCGACAGCAGAATGATGGCGTAAAGGGCGGTGCAAAGCGCACCGAACAGGGCGGCGATCCGGAACACTGGCTTGGGGAACAGCCGGATCGCTGCGTCGACACCCAGATGCAGCCCCTGCTTCAGCCCGTAGCCCATGCCGAACAGGATCATCCAGGCAAACAGGATGCGGGTCAGTTCGAGCGCGCCGGACCAGCCGCTGTTGAAGCCGTAGCGCGCGATGACCTGCGAGAAGGAGACAAGCGTGATGGTCGCCAGAAGGATCGCGAGGATATTCTCCTCAAGCCGGGTCACTGCCTCGGCGTGCCGTCGTTCGACGAGATACAAGCCTACGATCAGGGCCAGTATTGCCAGGTAGGGCCACAGGCCGGCCATCGCACATTCCCCCCAGCACGACAGCGCCCGTTGCGAGCAGCCCGTGCACTAACGTTACTCGAGATAACGAAATAGGCCGGGCGCACCGCAGGCACGCCCGGCCGTTTGACGGTTAGTTCGTCGAGCCCGTGGCGACGGCGGCGTCGATGACGTCCTGACCGATGTCGTCGGTGAACTTGTCCCAGACCGGCTTCATCGTGGAGACCCACTCCTCGCGTTGCTCGGCGCTCAGCTCGCGCACTTCGCCGCCGGCGTCGATGATGTTCTGCCGGTTCTTGGCTTCGGTCTCGGCGACGTTCCCGTTCGCCTCGGCGGTGACTTCGTCGACGATCTTCATGAACTGGTCGCGGAACTCAGGCTCAAGACCGTCTAGCCATTCGGTCGAGGTGACCAACAGATAAGCGAGGACCTGATGGTTGGTCTCGGTGATACCGTCCTGCACCTCGAAGAACTTCTGCGTGTAGATGTTCGACCAGGTGTTTTCCTGGCCGTCCACGACCCCCGTCTGCAGCGCGCCATAGACCTCCTTGAAGGCGAGCTTCTGCGCCGAACCGCCCATCGCCTCGATCATCGCTTCGGCGACGTCCGAGGTCTGGATGCGGAACTTCAGTCCGGACGCGTCGCTCGGTACGAGCAGCGGCTTGTTGGCCGAAAACTGCTTCAGGCCGGACAGCCAATATCCGAGGCCCGTATATCCCTTGTCCTCCATGACGGTCAGCAGATTCTTGCCGGTCTCGCCGTCGTTGAAGGCCTCGACGGTCTTGAGGTTCGAAAACAGGAACGGCAGGTCGTAGAGGCGATATTTCAGCGTGTAGGCCTCGAACTTCGACAGCGACGGCGCGGCGAGCTGCACGTCGCCGAGCAGCAGCGCCTCGAGCACCTTGTCGTCGTCGAACAGTGTGGAGTTCGGGAACACCTCCATGCAGGCCTTGCCATCCATCTCCTGGTTCACGCGTTCGGCGAGAAGCGTCGCGGCGTCACCCTTGGGATGGCCCGTCGCGGCAACCACGTGGGCGAATTTGATGACCATTTCGCCATCGTCGCAGCCGGCGGCGGCCGAAGCGCTCGATGCGCCGGCGATGAGAGCGGCGGCGGAAATGGTGCCAAGAAGCAGATTTTTCATTGGTAGTCCTCCACTGCGGACGCAAACGGCGTCCGTTCAAAACGAGCGACGATGCCGACCATTCGGCACCGTCGATTTGGTCACGCGGGAACGATGCGGTGCCGAGGCTGGACCCATGCGGCAAGTGCGACCGAAACAGGCGCTCCTGAACTTTCCACCGTGGCTTCGGCTCGCCGACACGCTCCCGAGATTGCGCCGCGTCGACCTTAACAAGTACTGCGCATGCCTGTCGAACGGATAGGCGTGTGATTGCGTGCCCTTATACTAACGTAGGGTAGAGGATCAGAAGAACGCCTGGATTCCGGTCTGAGCCTTGCCCAGGATCAGCGCGTGAACGTCATGCGTGCCCTCGTAGGTGTTGACCGTCTCCAGATTCTGGGCGTGACGCATGACATGGTACTCGCCCATGATGCCGTTGCCGCCATGCATGTCGCGGGCGACGCGGGCGATGTCGAGCGCCTTGCCGCAATTGTTGCGCTTGACCAGCGAGATCATCTCCGGCGCCATCTTGCCCTCGTCGAACAGGCGGCCGACACGAAGCGAGGCCTGCAGCCCCAGCGCGATCTCGGTCTGCATGTCGGCGAGCTTCTTCTGGACGAGCTGGGTCGCGGCCAGAGGCCGGTCGAACTGGATGCGTTCCATCGTGTAGGCGAGGGCCCGCTTCCAGCAATCCTCGGCGGCGCCCATCGCCCCCCAGGAAATGCCGTAGCGCGCGCGGTTGAGGCAGCCGAACGGACCCTTGAGGCCGGAAACATTCGGCAGGAGATTTTCCTCCGGCACGACGACCCCGTCCATGACGATCTCGCCGGTGACCGAAGCCCGCAAGGACAGCTTCCCCTCGATCTTCGGCGCCGACAGGCCCTTCATTCCCTTTTCCAGGATGAAGCCCCGGATCTGGCCGTCATGGACGGTCGATTTCGCCCAGACGACGAAGACATCCGCGATCGGCGAATTGGAAATCCACATCTTGGTGCCGGACAGACGGTAACCGTCGGAGACCTTCTCGGCTTTCGTCTTCATGCCGCTGGGATCGGAGCCGGCGTCGGGCTCGGTGAGGCCGAAGCAGCCGACATACTCGCCGCTCGCCAGCTTCGGCAGGTACTTCTTGCGCTGCGTCTCGTCGCCATAGGCGAAGATCGGATACATCACCAGGGAGGACTGGACGCTCATCATCGAGCGGTAGCCGGAATCGACCGCCTCGACCGCCCGCGCGACAAGCCCGTAAGAGACATAGGACGCACCCGCGCAGCCGTACTCTTCCGGAACGGTCAGGCCGAGCAGGCCGAGTTCGCCCATCTCGTTGAAGATCGTCCGGTCGGTGGTCTCGTTCTGATAGGCTTCGACGATTCGGGGGCGCAGCTTTTCCTCAGCGTAAGCGCTGGCCGTGTCGCGGATCAGGCGTTCGTCCTCGCTCAGCTGGTCCTCCAGCCGAAACGGATCGGCCCAGTCGAATGAGGCCATGGTGGGAGCGTGCGAGGAGGTCGCGGCAGGGGCGGTGGACATGGAACCCTCTTCCTTGTGTCTGATGCGCTGGCGCGGCTGGCCACATTCGCCGATCTTCGGTCAGCCATCGTCCTAAGAGCTTGCGGCGCGCTCGTCTACCGCATGACGACCTCTCGTCCGGGTCAGGCGTTGGACAACAGATCGGCAAAACGGTCGCGCAGGACGTTCTTCTGGACCTTGCCCATGGTGTTGCGCGGCAACTCGTCGACGAAGACGATCCGCTTCGGCTGTTTGAATCGGGCCAGCCGCTCCTTCAGCGCCCCGGTCAATTCCTCTTCCTTCAGGCCCGACGCCCCGACCACGACTCCAACGACGCCCTCGCCGAAATCGGGATGCGGCACACCGATCACAGCGCTTTCGACAACGCCCGGCAGTTCGTCCAGGGCAAGCTCGACCTCCTTGGGATAGATGTTGAAGCCGCCCGAGATCACCAGATCCTTGCCGCGTCCGACGATGCTCACGTAGCCGTCGGCATCGATCAGGCCGAGGTCGCCAGTAATGAAGTAACCGTCCTCACGAAATTCCGCCGCGGTCTTTTCCGGCATCTGCCAATAGCCCGAAAAGACGTTCGGTCCCTTCACCTCGATCACGCCGATCTCGCCCTGGGGGAGTGCCTCGCCGGTCTCGGCATCGACGATTCTCAAGGCGACGCCGGGCAGCGGAAAGCCGACGGTGCCGGCTCGCCGTTCGCCGTCATACGGGTTCGAGGTCGACATATTGGTCTCGGTCATGCCGTAGCGCTCGAGAATGCGCAGGCCGGTACGCTTCTCAAAGGCCTTGTGGGTCTCGGCGAGCAGCGGCGCCGAGCCCGACGTGAACAGCCGCATATGGGCCGTGGCCTCGCGGGTTAGACGCTTATCGGCGAGAAGCCGCGTGTAGAAGGTGGGGACCCCCATCATCGCCGTCGCGTCCGGCAGGAAGCGAAACACCTCCTCGACGTCGAATTTCGGCAGGAAGATCATCGCCCCGCCGGCGATCATGGCGGTGTTCGACGCGACGAACAGCCCGTGGGTGTGGAAGATCGGCAGCGCGTGGAGGAGCACGTCCTTGTCGGTGAAGCGCCAATAGTCGCGCAGCACCTCGGCATTCGACAGGAGATTGTCCTGGGTGAGCATGGCGCCCTTGGAACGCCCGGTGGTCCCCGAGGTGTAAAGGATCGCCGCCAGATCACTGGCAGCCCGAGCGACCGTCTCGAATGTTGTCGGTGCCGCCAGCGCCTTGTCGCTGAGGCTGCCGGCGCTTTTGTCCGGCGCGGTCCAGACGCCGAGCGTTTCGATCGCCGCGCCGGCCTTTTCGGCGACGGGGACGAGCGTGTCACGTCTGGCCGGATCGCAAACGAAGACGCGGGGACCCGCGTCGGTGAGGAAATATTCCACCTCGGTCGGCGTGTAGGCGGTGTTGAGCGGCAGGAATACGCCGCCGACCCGCACAGTCGCGACATAGAGCATCAAGGCTTCTATGGATTTATCGACCTGAACCGCCACCCGGTCGCCGGGCTTGACGCCCAGATCGACGAGGGCATTGGCGAAGCGCGCCGAAACCGCCTCGACGTCCTGGTAGCTGTAGCTCCGCCCGTCCGGGAGTATGGCGAAACGGCGCGCCGGATCGCGCTGTCCGGCTGCGAGGAGTCCGTCGAAGAGCGGATTGGTCATGCTACGTCCTTCATCGAATGGCTGCCGGCCCGTCCCGGCAGGAGCGCGGTGACGGCCCGGCTGGCCGCGATCTCGCCGTCCGCCGCGTAGGCTTCGTGACGCTGCTCGATGCGCGGCAGATCATAGAGGTAGTTCACCATCAGCCCATGCGCCTGCGCCAAGCCACTCGTGGAGGTGTCGCCCAGGTGCATGATGCGGTTGAGAACGGCGCCGTTGCCGAGATGGAACCGCGCGACCGGATCGATCGGCCGGTCGTCGCCGCGCTTGGCGCGCAGGTAATAGCGGGCGGCGAGCGAGAGCAGGCCGGGTCGGGCCGCCTCGGCCTTGGTCGGATCCGCTGACCACCCGGCTTCGCCGATGATCGCCAGCGTGCGCTTCTCGTTGGCTTCCAGCCCTTCAGCCGCCTCCGCCGACAGCCCGGCGATCCAGGATGCGAAGCCCGGCGCAGGGGACAGCGTGACGAAGGCTTTCAGGCTCGGGACCGTCTCCTTGAGGTCCTCGGCCACCTGCTTGATCAGGAACGAGCCGAAGGACACGCCCGCCAGCCCCGTGTGACAGTTGGATATCGAGTAGAAGACAGCTGTCTGCGCCGCTTCCGGGGGCAGAACGGTCCGGTCCGGGTCGAGCACCGATGCGATACTGGCTGGAACTTCGTCGGTCAGGGCGACCTCGACGAAGATCAGCGGGTCGTCCGGAATTGAGGGATGGAAAAAGCCGAAGCAGCGTCGGTCGACCGGGGCAAGGCGCTGGCGCAATTCATCCCAATTACCGATGGCGTGGACGGCTTCGTAGCGAATGATCTTTTCCAGCACGCTGGCCGGCGTGTCCCAGTCGATCGGCTTCAGCATCAGGAAACCGCGGTTGAACCATGACTGGAAGAGATGGCGAAGATCGGCGTCGACGGCCCCGAGCCGCTCTCGGTCGCACTTCAAAAATGGCAACAGCCGCTCGCGGAGCTTGACCAACTCGGCCGTTCCGCCTGGCGCGAGATTCAGCCGGCGAAACAATTCCTGGCGGGGCGGTTCCGCGAGCCGTTGAAGGGCGACAAGCGTATCGGAACCTGGGCTTTCGGCATAGGCGTTTGCCGCGGCGCGTAAGGCTTCAGCGTCGGGCATGAACTCTTCGGCGAGCATGTGGAAGAAGCGTTTGGCTGCCTTGTCATCGAGCGCACGGAAACCCTTGAGGATGTCGGCCGCGAGGCGCACCCCGGTCGCCTCGCCACGTGATGAGACGAGCTTATGGCAAAGCGCGGCGAGCTCCGGCAGGCTGATCGCCTTGCCGCCATCCTCGCCATGGAACCAGGAGCGCGCGCCGATCGAGCCGAGCAGATCGGACAGGAGGGAAACCCGGCTCACAATTCCGGTCCCATGATCAGGTCCGGCAAGAACAGGGCGATCTGCGGGAAGAACGACAGCGTGATGATGCCGAGGATCATGCAGATCAAATAGGGCAGGGAGCCCCGCAGGATCTGTCCGAGCGTGATGTCGGGCGCGATGCCGTTGATGACATAGAGATTCAGGCCGACCGGCGGTGTGATCAATCCGATCTCCATATTGATGGTCAGGATTACGGCGAACCAATAGGGATCGAATCCCGCGCCGATGATGATCGGCAGGAGGATCGGTGCGGTCATCAAAATGACGCCGACCGGCGGCAGGAAAAAGCCGGCAAAAAGCAGAAAGACGTTGATCACGCCCATGAGCGCCCAGCGATTGATGTCCAGTTCCGCAATGTACTGGGCGATGGACTGGGTGATGAACAGCGACGAGAGTGCGAAGGCGAACAACTCGGACGCGCCGATGATCAGCATGATCATCACGCTCTCCTTCAGCGTGTCGCGGAAGATCACGCGCATCTGCGAGAACTTCCAGGTCTTCGAGAAGATGCCGTAGATCACAGCGACAAGGACGAGGCAGAACAGCGCGCCGACGCCGGCGGCCTCGGACGGGGTGGCGACACCGCCATAGAGCACGAACAGTACCGCGACGATGATCGCCAGGAACGGCAGTACTCGCGGTAGCGCCTCGAATCGCTCGCGCATCGAAAAGCTCTGGGTGAGTTCGGACAGGCCGAGCCCCTGGCGCTTGCAGGCGATGATCGTCCAGATCATGAAATAGACGGTCAGCATGAAACCCGGTAGCAGCCCGGCGAGGAACAGCCGCCCGATCGAGGTCTCGGTCGCGATGCCGTAGACGATCATCGTCACGGATGGCGGGATCAGGATGCCGAGCGTGCCGCCGGCAGCGATCGACCCGGCGGCGATCTCGGCCGGATAACCGCGTTGGCGCATCTCCGGAATGCCCATCTTGCCGATAGCGGCGCAGGTTGCGGGCGACGAGCCGGACAGCGCGGCGAAGATCGAGCAGGCGCCCAGATTCGACAGGACTAGCCCGCCGGGCACGCGATTGAGCCAGCGGTCGAGCGCCTCGTAGAGATCCTTGCCGGCCGGTGAGGAGGCAACGGCCGCGCCCATCAGGATGAACATCGGAATCGACACGAGGCTGAACGACGACAGCGCGCCGAAGAATTGTTCGCCGAGGGTCTCGAGGAAGAAGGCCCCGTAGACCGAAAAAAGGGCTCCCATCGAGACCAGCCCGAGCGCGAAGGCGATGGGCGTGCCGATCGCGAGCAATCCGAGCAGGGCGACAAGCATCGACAGGCCGGCGATCATGGGGCTCATGACCGGGCTCCCTTCGCGGTGTCGGAAAACAGCGTGTTGTCAGGTGTGCCAAGCTCGGCGTCGGGCTCTACGAATAACCGCATGATTTCAGCCACATATTGCAAGGCAAGCATGACCGTGCCGACTGGCATCGGCAGCAGCGGCATCCAGAGTGGAACGGCCCAGACCGTCTCACTGGTCCAGCTGTTCGACCAGGCTTCTTCATAGTGAACCCAGCCGGCGTAGGCGAGCAGCACCACGAAAATGAGCGAAAAGAGCGCCGCGAGAACCTGCATGCCGAGCCGGAGCCTCGGCCCGGCCGCGAGCTGCAGGATATCGACATTGACGTGACCGCGTTGGATCAGAACCCACGGGGCTCCGAGAAAGGTCGCGGCGACGATGGCGTAAGTCGTAAATTCAGTTTGCCAGACCGTCGAATGGCCGAGCACGTATCGCACAAACACCATCTCGCTGACGGATAGAACCGCCGCTAGCAGGCATAGCGCGGCAATGACGCCGAGAACGCGCGAGATCGCCGAAACGATCGCGATGATGAGTCGCATGCGCGCTCCCTCGCTGAAATTATTGAAGGTAAGAGGGCGGGCTCGGGTTCTCCGGCCCGCCCTGGATGGTGTCGGCCTTACTGGACTGCGAGCGCGTCGTCGATCAGCTTCTGGCCGTTCGGAACCTTCTCGGCGAAGTTTTTATACGAGGTCTCCTTGGCGATCTTGAGCCAGGCGTCGTAGTTCTCCTTCGACATTTCGGTGACCTCGACGCCGGCCTTTTTGTAGACCTCGATCAGTTCGCCATCGAGTTTCTTGGCTTCGCCCGCAAAATAGTCTTCTGCCTTCTGGCCAGCCGCGAGCAAGGCTTTCTGCTGCTCCTCATTGAGGCGGTCGAAGGAGCGCTTCGACATCAAAATCGGCTCATACATGAACCAGAGCGCGTTTTCGCCCGGCGCGGTCAGGCACTTGGCGACTTCATAGATGCGGTAGGAAACCAGCGAGCCAGACGAGGTGTTGGCTCCGTCAAGCACATTCTGCTGAATGCCGGTGTAGATTTCGGACGATGGCATCGAGGCGATAGAGGCACCCGCGCCCACCAGCATTTCCTCGAAGGCGGGACCGGCAGCTCGCAATGTCTGGCCCTTGGCGCTTTCCGGCGTGGTGATGCAGGTCTTGGAAGAGACGAAGCCGCCTGCCAGCCAGGCGTCGGACAGCACCATCGCGCCGGCTTCGTCGATCGACTTTTTGATCTCGTCCATGAAGGGCGAATCGTTCAGCCGCGTCGCCCGCTCGTGACTGCCGACGAGGCCGGGCATCAGAGTGGCGGAGAATTCCGGATGGCGTCCCGAAGCATAGTCGAGGGGAAAGGCGGTTATGTCCACCTGGCCCTTGGTCACCGCGCCCCACTGGTCCTTCGCCTTGAACAGCGATTCGCCAGGAAAAACCTGCATTGCGAGGCCGACATTGGCCGCCGTGATCTCCTTGCCGATCATTTGCACCATTTCGTCCCGCACGTCGCCCTTGCCGCCCGGCCACTGGTGCGAGGCTTTCAGCGTGACGTCCTGGGCTAGCGCGGTGCCGGTCAGGGCGAGGCCGCAGACGGCCGACATCAAGATCGATTTCATGGAATCCTCCCGTTGAGTGATCACGCCTCCCAGCGCATTCCTTTAAAACACATTCTATTGCATGCCATGTCAACCGTATTGTATACGATTTAGATGGACGCACAGAACCGCTTTGCCGCATCCGATGACATGGCCACCGTAGCGCGGCCCTCCAGCGAAGGTCGGGGCCCGCTGGTGCGTCCCAAGGCCGGCGAAATTCGCGATGTTCTGGAACAGGAGATCGTCACGGGAGCCTGGGGCGCCGGTGATCGTCTGGACGAATCGGCGTTGGCCGCGCGGTTCGGCGTCTCCCGTACTCCTATACGGGAGGCGATCAACCAACTCGCATCGGCAGCGCTGATCGAACAGATCCCGAATCGGGGCGCCTTCGTGCGCCAAGTCGGCCTCGCCCAGCTTGTCGAGATGTTCGAGGTGATGGCCGAACTGGAGGGAATGGCAGGACGTCTTGCGGCGCGCCGGGCGGATGCCAAGGCGTTGCAGAGCTTGAACCAGGCCCATGCAGCCTGCGCCGCGGCGGCGCGCTCGCGCGATTCCGATGCCTATTATTACGAGAACGAACGCTTTCACCACTTGATCTACGAAGCGTGCGGCAATGCGTTTCTCATTGCCGAGGCGAAACGCCTGCACCAGCGCTTGAAGGCGTATCGGCGCCTGCAGCTGCGTGTGGCCCAACGGACACCCCAGTCGCTCGCCGAGCATGAGCGGATCGTCGCGGCCATCGGCGCGGGTGATGGCGAGGCGGCTGAACGGGAGTTGCGAGCCCATGTCACGGTGCAGGGTGAGCGCTTCGCCGACCTGGTAGCGAGCCTGGATCGTCCGGGGCCGTAGCGGTCCCGAATCAGTCTCGGCGGAAACGCTCGTGGTCACTGTCGTCGACCGCCGATCTTCGAGTCTCTAACGGCACGAGTCCGGCACAAAAAAACCCGGCGTGGAAGCCGGGTTTTTCGTCACGTTCACCGGACCGGCGCTCCGCCGACGATGTTTGAATCAGGTGTTCGCCCGCTTCAGAGCGTTGATGTAGTTCTTGGGGAAGAGCAGCGGATTGACGGTCTCCAAGCCCAAATATTCGGCAATTTCATTGGTGTAGGCGCTGCAATTGTAGAGCACGGCATGCCAAACTGGACGGTTCGGCTTGAGATAACGGATCTTGGCTACGAGGCCGCGGTATTCGGCCTCTGTCAGATCGATTCGGTAATACGCCGTCATATAGGCGTTCTCGCTGTCGCCGTCGCTCGGTCCGGTTTCGGATGGAACGGGCAGGACATGGCCGATCGTATAGGGAATGTTGCTGGTCGAGGCCGGAGCCAAGCCGGTGATCTCGGTCATGCTCGGAATCAGCACGCCATTCGAATCGATCGGCACACGGCCATTCTGGTCGAGCTTGCCGAACACCGCGAAGGTGTGGCCGTAGCTCTGCGCCGAACGAGCGCGGAATTCAACGAAATAAGGCTTGGCTCGCCGGGCAACGTCGCTGTCCTCGACCGCAGGCGTATAAGCCGCGGGAGTGACGAGAGAGGATGCCGACGTCAGGGGTGCCCCGGACGTCATAGTGTTTGGTCCCGTCGAGGAACAGCCTGCGGCAGTTAGGCCAAGCAGGGCGATGACGGCGAATTTTAGAAAAGATGAAGCCATGGTCGGCCTTTCGAGATTGGAAACTCACGCGTCCGCAGGTCGACTATACGATCGCCGCCGTCCCCACGCGCGACACATCCTCGGCCCTGAAGGCGCTTGGGGAAAGCGCTATTCAACGCTTCCCCCAAGAGACAAGGATTAACCCTTGGTGACGTAGGTCTGCTCTTCGACGACGATCGGAGCCGCGATCGGCGCCTTGCCCTTACCCTTGCCGATGCCTTTGCCCATGCAACCGGCGAAGGTTGCGAGAGCGAAGACCGCGACCGATGCGATGACGATTTTCTTCATGATAACTACCTATCAGTCTCTGACGGTTTATGCCGCAGTTTAAGTTCCCGACGCTAGTGCGGCCGGTGCGTGGGCAACCTGTTGTTTTTAGGCGATAGGAGCAAGTGCGGAAAAGACACAGCTGCCCTTGAACCTTTAGTCCGCTGTGACCGTAAAGTTAACAGTCACTTGCGTGTTCGACGTCATTACTGACCATTTCCCCGAAATTCCTGACATTCCAGCGGAATTGGTTCTCTCAGGGAAGCGGTCTGGCCCCTATGGCTATATGGCCTCAACCTTCGTTAAATCCTGCAACGGAACGCGAGAATCGCGGGGGCCCGAGCCCGGGGAGGCCAAAGAAGGCCTCCACAGAGGGCGTGTCCAAGCCCGTCGACTTGCTTCATAGGGTGGCGTCGGCTGTTATGGGGCCGTTGATGACGGCCTTTGCCTCGCGAACCGCATGAATGTTCTGCTGGATGATTCGTGGTTGCTCTTCAGCCACAACACCGGCGCCGTCGGCACCTGTCGAGGCGGTGATCTCGTCCTGGAGGCGCTGCCGTGTCGTCTCGCAATTGGCGTAGGCGAGGTAGGCAGCGGCGGTTTCGGCCTGCGACTCCACCGATGCCTTGACGCTTTCGTCGTAGTTGCAGAACGCGTCGGCTCGCAGAGCCTGGTCGAGTGTTTCCGACACCGGTCCGTATGCCTGTTCGATGGTGGCCTTTCGGGTCCCGTAATCGGTCAAATAGGTCTTTCGGAGTGCCAGTCTGCATTGGGCATAGACCAATTCGCCCGGCTGAATCAGAAGGCTGCGGCAATGCGCATCGTCCTCGGGCGCGGTCAATCGCAGCACGTCGAGTTCGTCTCCTCCGCTCACGCACGCCGAAAGCGTGAAGAGTATCGCGACGGTTGCGGGAAGGCGCATGATCGGTAACTTTCGCTCAGTGAACCGCATCGCGGAACTCATCGTCGACTTTCGCGGTCTTGTAGCCAGCCATGGCACAGCCATTGGCCCTTGTCGAAACGGCCGCTGCCTGAGCTTTTTCGGGGCTAGGAATCCCGCCAAAGCCCTGTGAGGAGCAGAATTCCGGCTAAGGTGTGGCGAGATGGCGATTTTGTGTCGAGTCTGCCTGTCTCTTGCGATCTCTGGGGGCTGAACGGTGGATCATCTGAGCGGGTGAGCCCGAATACGCCTTGGGCGCCAGACATCCTCCGCCCCCGCAGATTATCATGGCTGCCATGCCATTGTGCGCCGCAGCAATCAGACATAGCTTTCGATCCGGGAGGTCTGAAAATTTCGAAGGACCAGGATTATGAAGACCATCTTAGTTGCCGCCGCCCTCACGGTGGCCGGCCTCGGCACTGCGCACGGTGCTGAATTGAAGCCGCTGGCTGCCCAGAGCATCGCGCTCGGTGACGTCACCGGCGCCGCCTACTACACGGTAGAAGGCGATGATTTCCGGGTCGTCACGACGCTCCAGGCGGGCGAGACCGGAAGCGCCCTGCGTTTCGTCTCGATGCTCTCCGACGGAGAGAGCCTGACCATTCAGGTTCCTTCAAGCCTTGGAAACCCGAACACCGAGCTGCTCATCGAGCGGACGGGCGACGCGGTGCGTGTGGCGCCGGTGGCGGATCTGCGCGCCTCGCTCTCGCTACGCTGACAAAGACATGACAAGGCGCTGGGGTCCATCCAATGGCGGGCCTCAGCGCTGATCGTCGTGAGGCGCTTTGCGGCGTCGCGAAATGATGCCATCTTTTGCCGATGACAATAATAGAGATTGCTCCCGCCGACGCGTTGATCGTCATCGACATTCAGAACGATTTTTGCGCCGGCGGAGCGCTTGCGGTGCCGAATGGAGACGCCGTGGTGCCGCTGGTCAATCGTTTGGCCCGGCAATTCGGTGTCGTGGTCCTGACCCAGGACTGGCATACGCCCGGACATGTGTCTTTCGCCTCCACCCATGGCCGCGAACCGTTCGAGACGATCGGCCTCGCCTATGGTCCCCAGGTTCTTTGGCCCGACCACTGCGTCATGGGCACAAGTGGCGCGGCGTTTCATCCGGGCCTCGATGTTCCCGGCGCACAGATGATCGTACGGAAGGGCTTTCATCCGGCCGTCGATAGCTATTCCGCCTTTGTCGAAGCCGATCATGCCACGAAGACCGGCCTGGCCGGCTATCTCGCCGAACGGGCTGTTGAGCGCATCTTCGTGGTCGGCCTCGCCACTGACTTCTGCGTCAATTGGACCGCTCTCGACGGGCGCGCGGCCGGATTCGATGTCACCGTGATCGAGGACGTCTGTCGGGGGATCGATCTCGACGGCTCGCTCGAGCGCGCCTGGCGCGACATGGCAACCGCCGGCGTGCGGCGCTGCGGCTCGCAAGAGCTTGCATTTGCCGCACCCCTCCAGGACTGATCCGCGTTCGGTAATAAGGTGCGGCGCCACCGCGCGCATTGACGCCGCTTCGGCCGGTGCTATCCCACATTCGCAATCGATTCATGGAGAGGCAGACACTTGAGCGACTCATCGACCATTGCGGCATTTCGGTCGGTTACGACCGCGACCATCACCACCATTCTTCTCAAACGTGGACTGCGCAATGTCTGGATGCGCGGGCCCGTGCCGCTGGTGCCTGGACAAGACAGGCTCGTCGGCCGCGCCTTCACCCTGCGCTTCGTGCCGGCGCGGGAAGACCTCGCGACACCGGAATCGTGGTCTTCCCCGACCTCGACCCGTGCCGCCATCGAAGCCATGCCCGACGGCTGTATCGCGGTCGTCGATGCGATGGGAGTGACCGATGCGGGAATCTTCGGTGACATTCTGTGCGCCCGCATGGCCAAACGCGGCGTTACGGCCCTCGTCACCGACGGGGTGGTGCGTGACGTCGCCGGTGTGATGGGGACGGGATTGCCGGTCTGGTGCGCCGGCGTGGCGGCGCCGCCTTCCGTTGCCGGGCTCACCTTCGTCGGCTGGCAGGAACCGATCGGCTGCGGGGGGGTCGCAATCTTTCCGGACGATCTGATCGTCGTCGACGACGACGGGGCAGTCGTCATTCCGGCCGCGATCGTCGAGGAGGTGAAGGATGCCTGCCTCGAACAGGAGCGACTGGAAGCCTGGCTCATGTCCGAAGTGGACAAGGGTGTTCCGCTGCCGGGTCTTTATCCGCCCGATGCCGAGACGCGCGCGCGCTACGAGAAAAGCCGGGGCCGCTGACCCTCGATCTTGTTTGGGCCGAATCGCCGCGCCCCGACGCGCGGTCGTGCTCGTCGGCGCGGTTTCTGATTACTGAACCGAATCGATGGCCCGTTGCCGAAAGGAGCTGAAAATGGATGCCAAGACCTATCCCGTGAAACGAACCGACGCCGAGTGGCGTGAAATGCTGACGTCAGAGCAATACGCGGTGATGCGCGGGCACGGCACCGAGAGGCCGGGAAGTTGTGCGCTGCTCGACGAGAAGCGGGCAGGGACCTTTACCTGCGCCGGATGCGGGCAGCCGCTGTTCGTCGCCGGTCGGAAATTTGAGAGTGGTACCGGCTGGCCGAGTTTCGATACGCCGGTGGACGGCGCCGTAGGTATCACTGAAGACCGCAGCCACGGCATGGTGCGGACCGAATGTCATTGCAGCCGCTGCGGTAGCCATCTCGGCCATGTGTTTCCCGACGGTCCGCCACCGAGCGGTTTGCGCTACTGCATAAACGGCGTCGCAATGGATTTCGAGCAGGCGGGGGAGTAGGCGCGCTATCTCGGCACCGTCCATGTCTATGACTGTATAAATATTCACGGAGCGGAGGAGAACGGACTGCAAAGCCGGTCCCTCCATGACCGGGGCGCGGAGAGTTACAAAAGCTGACCTAACAGTGGCTTGGTGCCAAGAATGAATAATCGGCATAACATTACGACATGCCGTATTCCGCAGTACGTATCTCCGCTTGACGAAGAGAATGCTGTGTCCGGGGTTTACTAAGCCGCCTGACAGATGGATATTTTCCGGTGCGGTGAAAACTTTGGGGAAAGTCGATGGCAAAAAGCGCAAAACTCTCGAAAGTCAAAGGGACTAATTTGGATGATGTGTTCCAGATCGGGGACCCGGATTTCAGCTACGACGGTAAGAAGGGCATCGACATCGCGATCTTCGAAAGTTCGTTCGAGGATTTCGATTTCGCGCGCAAGGGGACCGGCAACGACAAGGTCACCGTGACCGATTCCACCGGCGGGATTTACGAGTTCAAGAAGGTCGAAACGATCCTCTTTAACAACGGCACCGCCGATCTTGGCGATGACGTTTATTATAATACCGCCACGGGTGCGACCACGCGCGTCGACACGCAGATCGACGCATCGGCACAGGACGGTGGCGAGATGTTTGTCGGTAGTGGCAACTCGGTCAACGATTTCGTTGTGACGCAAAGCGAAAGCGCCGGAGTCGAACTGGCGCTTGCCGTCAAATATCGACAGGGACCCAGCCAGGATCCGGTATCCGTAGATGCCGATGGAACGGTCCATTTCCAGGTGGAAGATGGAGCGCAGTCCACCACGAACGGCTCGTCGTCAAACAACGCGAACCGGGCGGCGTGGAGCTTCGACTACTCGATCGCCACCGGGCTCGATGGGGCGACGACAGATCTGTCCGACTTCACCTTCAAGCTACTGATCGATGTCGATCCGACAGCCGGCACCGAGTTTCGTGAGCTGACGATGGTTGACCCGGGAGTGGCGGTCCCCAACGACACCGGCTTTATCTGGGTCGATCAGGACGGAATCCCGCGTATCGGCGACGACGGCGGCAACGCCAATGTGGCCCAGAACTCGGAAAATTACGCATTCGGGTTTATCGAGGATTTCATCGACGCGGATCCGAACACGCCAGGTCAGCAACCCTACGCTCCGGGTTTCGGCCCAGCCGAGTTCGACATCCGGCTTGAAGCCTATGACGGCGGGCACAATTTGATTGCCGCGAACCAGATTGCGGTCGAGGTGATCGATTTCGTCTGACGCCGCTGCGCCAGTAAACCATAGCGCCGTGCCCTGACGATGATCGCGTCGGGGCACGGTTGGTGTTCGCGCCGCCGTCTCGCCGTCTGAGCCGATTCACCACGTCGTCCTGGCGATCCGCGCTGTATTTCAGCGAGGCCGTGGAAGCGTGCGCCCGGTCGCGACCTTCCCGACGCCAGAGCGAACATTTTCCATGCTATGTGTTCGGTTTACGCCCGATCGCAGACCGGGCGCCTTGAATTCGTCCATGATCTGCGATCAAGAACCCTGTGAAGGGGTGGCATCGTGAGGGGTCG
Source organism: Aurantimonas sp. C2-5-R2 (assembly GCF_036549495.1). Taxonomy (NCBI): domain Bacteria; kingdom Pseudomonadati; phylum Pseudomonadota; class Alphaproteobacteria; order Hyphomicrobiales; family Aurantimonadaceae; genus Aurantimonas; species Aurantimonas sp. C2-5-R2. The sequence goes on along the minus strand of NZ_JAZHLJ010000021.1, from coordinate 6,584 downwards.
CAGCATTGTTCGTTGACGCACGTCTTTTGGCGATCCTCGGTGCCATGCTGCTGGCGGGCGCCCCGGTGGCGGCGCAGGACATCCCGATACCTTCGCTGCTCGACCGGAGCGTTCGCGGGCTCTTCAACGGGGACGAATCGCGCGAGCCCGGCGGGTACGTCTCGCCCTCGGCGACGGAACTGCTCCCGGACTCGCGCGATGTCGGCGCCGCGCCCCAAGGGTCGCTGCGCCGCTTCGAGCCGATCGCCCTGCCATCGTCCTTGGGGCGGCCGAGCGCGCCCGCGATCACGCTTCCCGGACTGCCGGCCTATGCTCCGCAGAACATGCCGAGCAAGGACGTGATCACCCCGCGCGCGCCACTGATTCTCGAGGCGCGGCTGACCGAGGATAGCGAGGCAATACCGAACGGTCTCGTCTGGCGGCTGTTTTCGGCGATCCCGGCGATCGACGGTAGACCGACGCTCATCGCCTCCTCGCAGAGCAACGTCGCGAATTTCGAAGTGCCGGCCGGCTCCTACATCCTGCATGTCGGCTTCGGCCGGGCCGGCGTCGTCAAGCGGATCGAGTTTTCGGGCGTCAGGACGCGCGAAACGGTGGTGCTCGGGGCGGGTGGGCTCAAGCTTGAGGCGATTGCCACCGATGGATCGGCGATCGATCCGACGAAGCTGAAATTCGACGTGTACACCGATGCCGAGGACGATTCCGATCGCGACCTCGTCGCCAGCGACGTTCCGCCCGACAAGGTGTTGCGGCTGAACGCCGATACCTACCATGTCGTCTCCAGCTACGGCTCGGTCAACGCATCGGTTCGTGCCGACATCAGGGTGGAGGCCGGAAAACTCACCGAGGCCAGACTGCAGCACCGGGCGGCGTTGCTAACGATGAAGCTGGTGCGCGAACAGGGCGGTGAGGCGATCGCCGACACCGCCTGGTCGATCACCACCGCCTCTGGCGACGTCGTGCGCGAGAGCGTCGGCGCCTTCCCGTCGATGGTGCTTGCGGCGGGCGATTACGTGATCGTGGCCAAGAACCGCGACAAGGTCTATCAGCGACAGTTCGAAGTCCGGGCCGGCGAGAACACCGACGTGGAGGTTCTGACCTCGGACGTGGCGGCCGTCGTCTCCGATGGCGTCGGTTCGGGCGACTGACGTGCGCCATAATCCGCGGTCCACGAATCGTCCCGATTCCCGCGACTCTCTCGCCTGACCTTTACCGGAAGATACCCTCTTGACCGATCCGTTCACGCTCTTGTCCACCCGCCGTTCCGTGCCGATCCCGATGCTGGCCGCCCCCGCGCCGGAGGGGGCGGAGCTTGACGCGATACTCTCGGCCGCGATGCGTGTGCCCGACCATGGCAAGCTCGCGCCCTGGCGCTTCATCCTTTATCGCGGGGAACCGGCCGAGTGGATCGGTGCTGCGCTCGCCGCGCTGGCCGAGCGCCGTGAGGAGGGGCCGTTGTCCGATACGCGGCGGCGGGTCGAAGCCACCCGCTTCAGCCGCAGTCCGTTGGTGATCGCCGTCGTTTCGACCGCGAAAGAGCATGTGAAGATCCCGGTCTGGGAGCAGGTTCTGTCCGGCGGCGCGGCGGCGATGAATCTCGCCAACGCTGTTCACGCCAAGGGTTATGCGGCCAATTGGGTCACGGAATGGGTTGCCTATGACGACGAGGCGAAGGCCATCCTCGGCATTCAGGCGGAGGAGAAGGTCGTCGGGTTCATTCATGTGGGGACGCCGCAGGAACCGCCTAAGGAGCGTCCGCGCCCGGCATTGGCCGATGTCGTCAGCGAAGCGCGCGCGCCGGGTCAGGGGTGATGCTGTTCTACACGACCGACCGGAACGATCATGGCCTGCCTCACGACCCGTTCAAGGCGATCGTCGCGCCGCGGCCGATCGGCTGGATCTCGACGCGGGCCAAGGATGGCTCGGTCAATCTCGCGCCCTACAGCTTCTTCAACGCGATCAGCGATCGGCCGAAGCTCGTCATGTTTTCCTCGGTCGGCATGAAGGATTCCGCCAGTTTCGCTATCGAAACCGGCGAGTTCGTCGCCAATCTCGCGACGCGCCAGCTCGCCGCGCAGATGAACCGGACGTCCGCGGTTGCCGAGCGCGGAACCAGCGAGTTTGGTTTTTCGGGCTTGACCGGGGCCCCGTCCAGGCTGGTTTCCGCACCCCGTGTCGCCGAGAGTCCGGCGGCGCTGGAGTGTCGGGTGACCCATTCGTTTCGACCGACCGGACTGAACGGCGAAGCGTCGGAGAACGTCGTCGTGATCGGTCAGGTGGTCGGGATTCATATCGACGAGGCGATTCTTAGGGACGGCATGATCGACATGGCCCTTGCGGCGCCGCTCTCCCGGCTCGGCTATCTTGACTATGCGGTGACCGACCAGGTTTTCCAGATGGCGCGGCCCCGAACCCCCGATGGCGCCGACGTTTAGAGGGCCCTGCGGACAGCCTGTACCGGGACGAATCGTTATGGTGAACGAAACCTAAACCTTTGCTGGCCAGTATCGACCGTGAAGTCGGTAGCGGTAGAGGTCGCGTTTCCCATGATCGTCCAACGGTTCGTCAAATGGTGCGAGACGGCCAATAGCGCCCAGCGCGCGGAGGGCGCGACAATTCTCGCGCGCGCCTTCGTCGAGGGCCGCATCACGGCCGAGGAGCAGTCCGGGGCCCAGGCGGCCTTGACCCTGATGCTCGACGATCCGTCGCCGAAAGTTCGTCTGGCGCTCGCCGAGGGGCTTGCCGATGACAGCCGGGTTCCCCGGACGGTGCTCCTCAGCCTCTGCGAGGACAATCCGGCAATCGCCTGCGTCGTCGCCAGCCGTTCCCCGGCGCTTCGTGACGACGAGCTGATCGACCTGGCGGCAAGCGGGTCCGCCGAATTGCGCACTGCGATCGCCACCCGGCGCGTGGTATCGACGCGCGTCGCGGCCGCGATCGCCGAGGTCGCGGAACCGGGCTGCTGCATATCGTTGCTCGAAAACCGAGGCGCCGCGATCGCTGGTGTGAGTTTCCGGCGAATTGCCGAACGACATGGCGCCAACGCGTCGGTGCGCGGAGCGCTGCTCGATCGTCGTGAACTGCCTGCCACTGTGCGCCAGACGATGATCCTGCGCACGGGCCAGGCGCTCGCAGCGCTGCCGATGTTATGCAATCTGGTCGGCGCGGATCGGGCCGAGCGACTGGCTTCCGACGCCTGTGAACGGGCGACGGCGATGCTCGCCGAAACCGTTCCGGAGGTCGAAATTCCCGCCTTGGTCGAACATTTGCGGGCCAGCGGTCAGCTCAATGTCGCCTTCCTCCTGCGCACGGTCTGCGCCGGCAATATTGACCTGTTCGCCGCCGCGCTGGTGCGGTTGTCGTCGATGTCGGAACGGCGGGTCCGCTCGATCCTCGCCGAGGGGCGCGACGGCGCATTTCGGACCATGGTCATTACATGCGGGCTTCCGTCCGTCGCCGCGCCGCTGTTCCTGATCGCCGTGGGGGTCTGGCGCGAGATCGCATCCGGCAAACGGATCGCCGCCGCAGAGGACGTGCCGCAGCTGATCATGCAGCGGCTCGTTGCCACCTCGGGTGACCGATCGCGGACCGCGGGCTTTGAGGCCATGATGCGGTTTCTGCATCGGCTGGCCGGCGAGACCGAACGGGACGCGGCACGGCAGCAGGCCAGGAAGCTGGCCGCCTGAACGGGTTCGACAGAACTGTGCCAGTCGAATCGAAGCGGAATCCGGCTCGATCATTCAACCGAAAACGTTGATTCCCGACGTCGGGTCTCTGGTCTCGTTCAAAGACACCGAGGGCAATGTTTTCGCGATTCTGGAGTCTGTCCCGAGCAATCCCGGTCGCAGCCTTATCTGCCGGCCGCTTCCGGGCTGGGGAGGGGGCTTTCGGGCCGCGCTCCCTAATAGCGAAATTGCTCGGCGAGAATCCGTTCGTCCCACGAATGATCGTGATCGAACAGAATGAGACCGGTATCGTTGAGCGATTCGCAAATCGTGATCCGGTGGACCGACTTTACTTCGGTGGCGTCGGCGACGGCATTCACGGGACGTTTTTCGGGCTCAAGGACGACGATCTCGACCGTCTGGTGATTGGGCAACAGCGCTCCGCGCCAACGACGTGGGCGGAACGGGCTCACCGGCGTCAAGGCCAGCAACGGCGCGTCGACCGGGATGATCGGGCCTTGCGCCGACAGATTATAAGCCGTCGATCCGATCGGGGTCGCCACCATCACGCCATCGCAGACGAGTTCGTCCAGCCGGACCTTGCCGTCGATCGAAATTTGCAGCCGGGCAGCTTGGTAGGACTGTCGGAAAATAGCCACCTCGTTGATCGCCAACGCCTTGTGGACGGTGCCGGCGGCGTCGACGGCGGTCATGGCGAGCGGATGGATGGCATTTTCGATCGCCGCCGCCAGACGTTCTCTCAGGCCGTCCTCCCGATAATCGTTCATCAGGAAGCCGATCGTGCCCTTGTTCATGCCGTAGATCGGTATGCCGCTGCCCATGAAGCGGTGCAGCGTTTGAAGCATGAAGCCGTCGCCCCCGAGCGCGACCACCACCTCGGCATTTTCCTCGCGATCATTGCCGTAGAGCGCGGAAAGCCGGTGGGCGGCCTCCTGGGCGGCCGGGCTTTCGCTGGCAACGAAGGTGATGGATTGGACTGGGCGTGACATCGGTCGGCGCGAGGCTCGGCTTTTCAAGGATGCGGATCGGCGCCGCAGTGTCGAGGTTTGAGACCTAGCGCGGCGGGCGGCTGAGGCCAAGCGCCGCCGTGGCTTTCCGCGGGTCAAAAACCCGCTGCATAGGGCTGACAAATATGCTATGGGCCGCGCCGGGCCGGATTAGCTCAGCGGTAGAGCAGCGGTTTTGTAAACCGAAGGTCGGGGGTTCAATCCCCTCATCCGGCACCATTCTTCCGATCGTCAGACCCTGTCCGACCCAGAAACATGGGCAACCAGCATCCCTGCGACATCGGTGACAACCGCGTTCCGAATCGCCCGCGAACTGCGCGGATTCGCGCGCTCGGAAGCCGTCAGCCGAGGTGACGCCGTGTCGCGTAGAGCGCAATGGCGGCGGCATTGGAAACGTTGAGCGAGCGAATCGCGCCGCTCATTTCCAGCCGCGCCAACACATCGACCGTCGCCCTGGTCTTCTGGCGAAGTCCCTTGCCCTCGGCACCGAGGACGATGGCGATCTTGTCACCCGACAGCGCCGCCTCGAAATTTTCCGGCCCCTCCGAATCGAGGCCGACGGTGCGAAAGCCGCGTTTCGACAGATCCATCAGCGCTTCGGCAAGATTGACGACTTCGATCTGCGGAACGTGCTCCAACGCTCCCGAGGCAGCCTTGGCGAGAACGCCGCCTTCCTGGGGCGAATGGCGGGCGGTCGTGACCAACGCATCGGCGCTGAAGGCCGTCGCCGAGCGCAGAATCGCGCCGACATTGTGCGGGTCGGTCACCTGGTCCAGCACGAGGATGAGGCGGGCCTCGCCGAGATCGGCCAGCCGACCGGCCGGCAACGGATCGGCCTCCAACATCACGCCCTGATGAACGGCGTCGCTTCCGAGCTCGGAATCAAGCTGCCTTGGCTCGACGAGCTCGACCGGGCAGGGGAGCTGATCCTCGGCCATGTCGAGCCGAGCCAACGCATTGCGCGTTGCCAGCAAGCGATGGAGCTTGCGCCGCGGGTTGCGGAGGGCCGCGGCGACCGTGTGCAGTCCGTAGAGCCGGACGCGACCCGCCGGGTCCGGGCGACCGGGTTGGACCCGCTTGTCCGGGCGAGCCGGCAACTCGCCATCGCCGCGCTTGCGGTCGCGATGGGCGCGCCGCAGATTGGCGTAATGAGAATCCTTGGGTGTGTGGGTCGTGGGCTCGTCGCTCATCGCTGCTGCTTATCGTAGCTGGCGTCAGGGCTCAATGCGCGCGGATCGTCGCAAGAGCGGATACGGCGAAACACGATGCGTAGGCCGGACCCCGCCGATCGTCGATGCAACGGCCACGCGCCGTTGACAGATCGCTCCGCGCCTTTCATAAGGCCGCTCGGAACCGCGGGGGTTGGCGAATGCGCCGCCGCGATCCATGTACGGCCAAGCGCTTGCGCGTGTCGGCGGCAGTTCGGAGGGGTGTCCGAGTGGTTAAAGGAGACGGACTGTAAATCCGTTCGCTATGCGTACGCTGGTTCGAATCCAGCCCCCTCCACCACTGCCGACCGTTTGCTAGAAGTGCGGGTATAGCTCAATGGTAGAGCAGCAGCCTTCCAAGCTGAATATGCGGGTTCGATTCCCGCTACCCGCTCCAAAATCCCCGCCTCCCTCTTCAAAATCATAGTCCGGCCCGCGGGTCCGACGTTTCCCGCATGTCCCTGAAATCGATCGTGTGTCGCCAGGCGTTGCGTCGGCTGGTTTGGCCCGTCGCGGCTCAGACGCTTGTCATTGCCGGCTGCACTCGCTATGTGGCGCCGGAAAATAACCGCCTGCGAAGTTGGGAGTCGGCGATGGCCAAGAGCAAATTCGAGCGCAACAAGCCGCATGTGAACATCGGGACGATTGGTCACGTTGATCACGGCAAGACGTCGTTGACGGCG
>NZ_JAZHLJ010000209.1:0-1818 GCF_036549495.1 Aurantimonas sp. C2-5-R2 | reverse complement strand
CTGGGGCATTACCATGTCGATACGTTACCTGCGCCCTCAAGGGTAAATTCCCGGGTGGTCGATGTCTCATCGTCATTGGCACGGAGGGGCAACGATCGCTTCAAGGGCGGATGGGCGTCTACGCAAGCGGGGCGCCCGGCCCGCACCATAAGGGGAGCGCAGTTGATCTGGGCGCCCTGGCCGTCACCGTGTCCAAGCGGCGTGACGCCCCAGCAACGGACCATCACTATTGCGCCTGCTGCCTTGCTACCCACTGAGTATGCTCACGCGAGAAGGCTTGTTCGGCTTCGTTCACGAAGTCCGAGAATTCTGGCTCAGTCGCAACTTCTTTGACCCGCCCTTGAATGATCCCGATTTCGTGAGCAGTGAGGGTGTATGAAGAAGCGAGTTCGTTAAATTTCTTCACCTGCGTCCAGCCGATTATGCTAGCCGCTGCAACTATGATCGGTTCAATGGGCCATAGTTCCTGCTGCGGATAGGCGATCCGCAGCAACACAAGAGCAATAGCAAGGCCGTAGGCAATGATCCCCGCGATCATCCAGGTGACGCTCGCCTTTTTGTTTTCGCGCGCCTTCCGCGCATACCATTTACGTTGTTCACGAATGCGGTTCGTGTCGTAAAAGACTTTTCGCTCCTCGAGCGGCAGCGCACGCGTCTCCTCCATAGTGGCAGTTATCTGATCATTGGCCGCCTCGTCAGGTGGAATTCGATCACCTATGTGTCGGTTTGCGTCCAGAATTGCCCGCAAGTGATTTCGAAACTCCGCACGCCGTACAGCTACTTTATCGGCGTCGCCAAAGGGTTCCGATCTCATGCAGTAGCGCCAACAAGACGTCTTAATGGACTCGGCGAGTGCTCGCCCCTTGTACCAATCCTGCTCGGGCTTCCTCCACGTTCGGAAGATCAGGACTGCAAGGGATGCCAAGAACACAAATGCGTAAGCGACGAAGTACAGCGGCTCGCGGCTGAAGTCTAAGGAAAGGATGGCCGCGAGGAGGAGGAGCCCGTACTCCCCACGGATTAACCTGAGGTATACCGACTGCGAGCCGGCAGACATCTGACTCGCCGACCGGTATAGCGCTGGGAAATCGAACATTTTTGTCACGGCACAAGACGGCGAATGGCTGCAACAATCGAAGCCGAATTCCAGGCGACCATCTCATCTGCACAGTTGACGACGCTCTGAGGCGTTCGCTGCTCGCCCCACCGCCTGATCCCCAAGATCGGCTTCCCTATTGACTTTGCGAAGTCCATTTCGAACTGGATCCACTCGCTGTGGTTCACATACATGCCTGAGACGATCACCACGCACTGAGTCGGCCTGATCTGGCGGCGCATGGCCTCCGTGAGATCAGCCGCAGACATCCTGTCGAACGCGTCATCTTCCGGCACTGAATAGTTGGTCCAGGTGAAGTTGTTCGCGTCGTCCAAAAACCGAACAGCACGCTGGTAGCGCTCACTGTACTTCCATGCGTGACTGATGAAGAGACGGTAATTATGAAGATATGGCACTGTGATCCCCCCTTGGTGTGAACGCACACTATGTGGCGACGGACCGCTAGCCAAGAGGATGAACGCATTAGATAGTAAGAAGGCAGCCGCGATCGTCGCTTGGCACCATTGACGGCGTTCCCGCTTCGTTCTTCAACGATGCATGGACCGGATTCGCAGCCTCCTTCAGATAGCTGACCGTCTCGAGGCCGCTTTCCGCCAGCAACGGGTGGTTAAGCTAAGAGCCTGATTCAAAAGTTCACGAATAGATCCAATATCTTGCGATGCGCCTCGTGAGCATGCGGATGTTGGCGATGAGGGTCCAGG
>NZ_JAZHLJ010000208.1:0-1836 GCF_036549495.1 Aurantimonas sp. C2-5-R2 | reverse complement strand
TGGGGCATTACCATGTCGATACGTTACCTGCGCCCTCAAGGGTAAATTCCCGGGTGGTCGATGTCTCATCGTCATTGGCACGGAGGGCTCGGCCTACCTCTGGATCATGATCAACGCGCCCGAAGAAGGATCGCAGGAAAGAATCCCGGCGCGACGCACCGGGTCACGCTTCGCATTTCCGGACTGCTCAAGGATGGTTCGTTCAGGAACGCCTATTCCAAGCTTTTCGGGCTTAGGAGCGACTTCCTGCACGGCAAATCGATGCCGGACATTTCCGGGGACGATAGACGGAGTGCCCGAGAACTTGCTCGGGAGGTTGTATGCGCGCTGATTGGGATTGCATCGGCAGACCCGACGGTGAACCGCGAACAACTCCTTGACGGGCTACTGGATAGGGGTTGCCAGCTTAGCCAGCACGGCGGGATGCCCGAAAGTGAGGCTGCCCATGGCCATTAGCGTCCTGCCCCCCCAGCCGACAGGGCGTGCCGATCGCCATGCCGCCAAGCCAGTCCTTCTTTCCGCATGGTTATCTGGATAAACTGATCGATGAACTCGCCAAGGGCAAGGCGATGGAGAACCCGACAGGATTCACTCCAGTGACCTCTGTCTTCGGAGAGGGCAGGGCCCGCCTTGGCCACTGACCGGACATTGACACCGGTTTCATGTTAATCTGCGAGGGCGTGGATCGATCTGTTGTCGAAGCAATATTGGCGGGCCTTTGGCGCAGTCCTATACGGGGAAAGCAGTGGGCGCCGGGGGCAGCAGAATGAATAAGACCGCAAACAAGACCGTACTGGAAACCATACTCGACTGGTCGTCTGACCGGCCCCTCTGGCAACGGGATGCCTTGCGCCGGATTGTAACCAGCGGAACGCCGGATGAAGGCGCTGTCAGCGAGATACTGGCCTTGTGCAGGAAGGAACACGGCACCGATGGCATCGCTTTGGAGGCATCGGTGCTCGAAGCGGCACATCTGCCGGCAACCCCAGCCGGTGGCGAATCCATAGCACTGGTTAGCGTCGGCGACATTGCCGGAGTGAACCAGCTCGCCCCAGGCCAGACTTTGCCGTTCGAACCGGCGGGACTGACGATCGTTTACGGGCCGAACGGGTCCGGCAAATCCGGGTACGGGCGGGTGCTCAAACGGGCCTGCCGTGCTCGCAAGGCGGGCGAGATCATGCCCGACGCCTACAACCCGCCGCCGGCGGGCAACGCGACAGGCACATTCACCATTCTCAAGGACGGATCATCCGAACCGCCCGTCAGTTGGACGGACGGCGGCAAGCCGGACGCGGTGCTGTCGGCAGTCAGCGTCTTTGACCGGGACTGCGGATCGGTACATGTGCAGGAGAAGAACGAGGTGGCTTTCAGGCCTTTCGGGCTGGATATTCCCGACGACCTCGCAGGTGTTTGCCAGGCGCTCAAGTCTAAACTAAGCGCTGAAGAAGCGCAGCTCCAGGCCGTCCGTGACCCGGTGTTTGATAAGCCGACATGGAATACCGCCACGCCGGTGGGTGCGATCATGTCGGCCCTGAGCCATAACACCAACTTGGCGGCGTTCGAGAAACTCGGCGAGATGACCGCAGATGAGCGCGCAAGGCTAGCTCGCCTTGATGAGGACCTGCTGAAGAACCCGGCGGACGCCGCCGCCGAACAACGGCTATTTGCTGGCAACGTGCGGCAACTGATAGCGACCCTGGACCGGATTGCCACCACCTATGACGACGAGCCGCTGGTCAGGCTGAAGCCCTCCGTGCCAATGACGATGAGACATCGACCACCCGGGAATTTACCCTTGAGGGCGCAGGTAACGTATCGACATGGTAATGCCCCAGA
>NZ_JAZHLJ010000207.1:0-1875 GCF_036549495.1 Aurantimonas sp. C2-5-R2 | reverse complement strand
GCGTCCTGAGGATCAAGCGACAGAGCAGCGAGACAGGCTTCCCGCAAATCATCGGACATATGCCCAGCCTTTGACGATCCGATCACGTCGAGCGGTCCCGGCTCCGGAAAGGCGGCGAGCGGAATCCCGCAAGCGAGCGCCTCGATGAGGACTATCCCGAAGGTGTCGGTCATCGAAGGAAACACGAAGACATCGGCGGCGGCGTAATAGCGCGCCAAGGTATCGCCCGACTGCGTCCCGGCGAAATGCACGTCCGGGTAACGCAGCGCCAATTCGCTCAACATCGGCCCATCGCCGACCACGAGCTTGGAGCCCGGCAAATCGATATCCAGAAACGCCGTAAGGTTCTTCTCCGGTGCGACACGCGACACCGTGAGGAAGACCGGCTTTGGCAAATTGAGCTCGACGGGGTGAACGGGGCGAAAGAGCCGCCGGTCAACGCCGCGCGTCCAGGTGACGAGGTTGCCGAAGCCGAACTCGGCCAGATTTCGGCGCATCGATTGGGTGGGCACGAGGCAGGCCGCAGCCGGAGCGTGAAACCGGCGAAGCCAGGCATAGGTCAGCGCCTCGGGGACGGGCGCGCGCTGGCGTAGATACTCCGGGAAACGGGTGTGAAAGCTGGTGGTGAAGGACCGCCCGAGACGGAGCGCCGCGCGCCGAGCGGCAAGCCCGATCGGTCCCTCGGTGGCGATATGGATCGCCGTCGGGTCGAATTCGCGTATCGCTGCCGCCAAGCGATCGGCGGAGGCAATTGCCAGCCGAATTTCCGGGTAAGTCGGACAGGCAACGGTGCGAAAGTCGAGCGGAGTGACGACGCGGACTTCGATTCCGCGCTCGCGGAGCTGGTCGATGAGGTTGGCAAGGGTGCGGACCACGCCGTTGACTTGCGGATGCCAGGCATCGGTCGCGATCAGAATTCGGCGCATCTCAAGCAGCCTCCACCGGTCGACGCGGCGACGCACGAACGTCGACGGGGGGCCGAGCAGGCGCTTCCTCCGACATTGTTTCGCTCCAGCGGATCAGTTCGAGAGAACCGTCGTGGCGTTCGGCGAGAGCCGTGCAGCTTTCGACCCAATCGCCCGTGTTGACGTATTCGATGTCGCCGTGTCGGACCATCTGCGCATAGTGGATATGACCGCAGATGACGCCGTCGCAGCCGTTCCGCTTCGCCTCTTCGGCGAGCGCGCTCTCGAAAGCGCCGATGAAGTTGACGGCGTTCTTCACCTTGAGCTTCGCCCATGACGAGATCGACCAATAGGGGAAGCCCAACCGGCGGCGGACGACGTTGAATACGACATTAATGGCGATCGCGGCGTCATACGCCCAGTCGCCAAGATAGGCGAGAACACGAGCGTTACAGACGACGACATCGAACTCGTCACCATGGATCACGAGAAATTGGCGCCCGTCGGCCATTGTATGGATGTCCGTCAGCTTGACCTCGACGCCGCCGAAATGCTGACCGGGAAAATCGCGCAGGATCTCATCGTGATTGCCGGGGATATAGATGATCGTCGCCCCCTTGCGCGCCTTGCGCAGGAGTTTCTGCACGACGTCGTTATGCGACTGCGGCCAATGCCAGGAGCGCTTCATGCGCCATCCGTCGAAGATGTCGCCGACGAGATAGATCTTTTCCGCGTCGTGGACCCGAAGGAAGTCGACCAGCATCTCGGCCTGCGCCGCCTTCGAGCCCAGATGGACATCCGATAGAAACAGCGTCCGAAAATGACGTGTCGTGGTCAGCTGGTGCATGGTTGCCGTCCCGTGCATTCGTAGGATACCCCGTCTGCCTGCGTCCGGAATGACCGATTCTGATTGCATCCATGTGACGGGCACCCGCTAGCGTCTGCCCGCGCGCACGGGCAGACGCCATCG
>NZ_JAZHLJ010000206.1:0-1922 GCF_036549495.1 Aurantimonas sp. C2-5-R2 | reverse complement strand
CCAGGCCTGGGTCTTCATCGCAAACATCCGCATGCTCACCCGACGGCTCGCAAGGCATTGAAAACGCCACCTTCATTCTGATTCAGACACTCAGAGGTGCGACGGATTCCAGTGTCATGTACCTGGCCCGCTGGATGGCCCATTCGTCGTTCTGCTCGAGCAGCAGAGCACCGACGAGACGCAGGATGGCCTCGTCGTTCGGGAAGATGCCAACGACGTCGGTACGACGCTTGATCTCACCGTTCAGCCGCTCGATGGGATTGATGCTGTGCAACTTGGCGCGATGCTCTCTTGGGAAGGTCATGTAGGCCAAGACATCCTCCTCGGCACCGTCGAGGATGGCGGCGAGCTTGGGCACCTTCGGCCGGATCTGGTCGGAGACGGAACGCCATTGCAGGCTGGCGGCCTCTGGCGTCTCCTGCGCGAAGGCGGTGGCGATGAAGGCGGACACCACCCGTCGTCCGCTCTTGCCGGCATGGGCCAGCACACCCAGCGGACCGGCCTGGGGGGGCGTGCCGCAACGGTACCACAATGCGGTGTCGGAGGTGATCTCGAGCGCCTTCTGCTCCTTGCGGCCATACCACGAGGACACGGTGATCCTTCGCCACTGCGTGGCAGGGTTGGAGAGCAGCGTCTTCAGCTTGGGCAATGGAAGTCCCTTCTGCGCCGGGCGCCCGATGGTGTGGGCACCGCGCCCTGGAGGGGGCGCGAAGAGATTGGCGTCGAGCCGCAGCCGGCTGATGAGGGTCGCTCGACCGTCGAGGGCATGGGCCAGTTCATGGACGGCGAAGCTGCTGTCGCCCACGAAGACGATGTCGCGGTCGGGCAACCAGCGGCAGAGCTGAAGCGCACCTTGGCGAGCCCAGTCTGTCAGCATCTTGTGCCTGCGGCCACGCTGGTGGTCGGAACGCTCCGAGGGGGCGAGCAGGGTCAGCACTGGCAGGGCCTTCACGACGCCTGCCCAGGTGACCGGTGTCCAGCACCATGAAGCTCAGCCAGCGCAAGCCGCTGGCCTTGACGAAGTGACCATGGCTGGAGCGGACGGGATCGCGATAGATGCCACGCGCGGTGATCCTGCGCCCCCACCGGCGTTCGATGGTGTCGTCCATCCCGATGACCACAGGGCCATCGGGCACGAGGCGGTCGATGATCATGACCAGCAGGCGACGTGCCATGGCGCGGGAATCCCAGCGGGCGCGATTGAGGAGCTGATGGTAGCTCGAAAAGTTCTTCGCCTCGGCGCGCCCGGTCATCCTGAGGCAGGCGCTGACGGTACGCTTGCCCGGTGGCCAGCACGCCCATCACCAGGACAAGCGTGTGCTCCCAGCTGGGAGCCGTGAAGCAGGAGCGCAGCGCCTGCAGCCAATCGCGCAGGATCTGGGGGACGGGATCGCCCGGAGACGGCGGGAAGACGGGATAATGTTGCATCCCATGCTTCGAATCCCTCGCCGCCCAGCTCGCAAGCCAGCGGCCTGCGGCGAAGTGAATCACCCGCTCTCGCAGCATTCCCGCTTATGATCGAGCCATGCAGCACGACGATATCGCCACCCGCATCGAAGCTTTCGACGACGCCAATGGTGGGGGCGTCGGCTTCTACAAGGACAAGGGTGCCTACCACCTCTACCTCCTGGAGACAGAAGCGCCGATCGCCCGGCTCAAGCCGACAGGCAACTGTGACGAGGTCCGGCTTGGCTACTGGTCACATCGCCGCAAATGGGAGGACGTCGACGACATGGGCGGCGGCGTCATGCCTCTCGACGACGCGCTCGAGTTCATCGCCAATGAGGGCATCTTCTGGACCTGGACCTGACCCGGAAAACGTACAAAGTCGAGCTTAGAGCCTGAGCGAAAAGGAGTTGAGCGATATCAGCAGGTTGTGATTCCCCTACGTTGTCGAGACGATGGGGAATCGAGATGGCCTG
>NZ_JAZHLJ010000205.1:0-1932 GCF_036549495.1 Aurantimonas sp. C2-5-R2 | reverse complement strand
TGGCCCGTCGCGATGATGGTATTGCATTGATTCTTATAGCAGAATCGCCCAAGCAGGTCATCAAATTGGTAATCTATCTGGGGAATCCGGGATTAGAGCACGACATCGAGGCTGACTGGCGAAAGCCTCGCACCCCCATTATCGCCGATACACAACCGGGCGAAGCAGGCCCAGATTACCGATACCTCTGCGGCACTATGATATGATCAAGGGTCCGTCCCTCGGCGGACAATTTAATCTGCAGCCGTTTCGGACGCTCTGACGGCCGCGTGGTTGGGCCGGCCCACGCAGGTATATGAAAAGCCCGCCGCCTCGACATCTTTGCGGCGGTAGACATTGCGCAGGTCGACAAAGACGGCCTCATTCATTAGCAGCCTCAAGCGCTGCAGATCAAGCGATCGAAAGGCGTTCCACTCCGTTACCAGAACTAGGCAATCGGTGCCGTTGGCTACATCGTAGGCGTCGGTGCAGTATTGGACCCCATTGAGGACCGACTTCGCCATCTCCATGCCTTCTGGGTCATAGGTCCGCACCTCAGCCCCGGCATCTTTGAGCGCCTGAATGATGGCAATGGACGGTGCGTCGCGCATGTCGTCCGTGTTCGGTTTGAATGTCAGCCCGAGTATGCCGATGGTCTTACCGCGGACATCGCCACCGCAGGCGGCAATAACGCGCCGGCCCATGGCTCGCTTGCGCTGATCGTTGATTGTAACAGTCGTCTCCACCAGGCGCAGCGGACTATCATGATCGTGTGCGGTTCGGACCAGCGCCAGCGTGTCCTTGGGAAAGCATGACCCACCATAACCCGGCCCTGCATTGAGAAACTTTGAGCCGATGCGATTGTCGAGGCCGATCCCCCGTGCGATGTCCTGCACATTGGCACCAGTTTTCTCGCACAGGTCGGCGATCTCGTTGATGAAGGTGATCTTCATGGCGAGAAACGCATTGCCTGCGTACTTGGTCAGTTCCGCCGTGCGGCGGCCAGTGAACATCAGCGGCGCTTGGTTGAGGTAGAGCGGGCGGTATACTTCGGTCATCGCTACGCGGGCGCGCTCGTCTTCGATGCCTACCACGATCCGATCCGGACGCTTGAAATCATCGATTGCGGCCCCCTCGCGCAGGAACTCCGGATTGGAGACTACAACCACATCCGCTTCTGGGTTGATCTCGCGAATGATGCGCTCCACTTCGTCTCCTGTGCCCACCGGAACGGTTGACTTGGTCACCACTACGGCACAGCCTCTAATCGCCTTTGCGATTGAGGCAGCGGCGGAATAGACATAGGATAGGTCGGCATGACCGTCTCCGCGGCGCGAAGGCGTCCCGACCGCAATAAAGACGATCTCGGCGCCTGCAACAGCGAGATCGAGTTGTGTGGTGAACTTCAGCCGTCCCGCCGCAACATTGTCCACGACCAAATCATCGAGGCCCGGTTCGAAAATTGGGATCTTGCCCGCCCTCAGCGCATCTATCTTGGCGGCGTTGAGATCCACGCAAATCACTTCATGCCCGAAGTCGGCAAAACAGGCGCCCGACACCAAGCCGACGTAACCAGCGCCAATTACAGCAAGCTTCATGGATTCGTCCCTCAGAGCCTGAGCGAAAAGGAGTTGAGCGATATCAGCAGGTTGTAATTCCCCTTCGTTATCGAGACGATGGAGAATCAAAATGGCGTGGGATGATACCGCCCAGCTTGAGCATAGCCGCAGGTGCGTTCGCTAGGAAGCCGCAAAGTCGTCAGCATGAACTGCAGCTTGGCGGTGTCGATCGTCATGTTGTCCATCATGCCGCTTCCTGCGTCAGCAGGTGGTCACAACTCTCCGCTGAAGCGGGGGAACTCCATAGCCAGCCTTGCCTGGTCCAGATGTAGGAGATATCGACGCCCCACTTCTGGTCGGGCGCCTCGGCCTCGAATACCTGGTCGAGCAGGTT
>NZ_JAZHLJ010000204.1:0-1952 GCF_036549495.1 Aurantimonas sp. C2-5-R2 | reverse complement strand
AAAGTTCATTGCCCCTGCATCGAGGGCCGCGTAACGTTCAACCCGGCATCGCCGCTCAACGAAGTTCAACAAACTTCGGGACATCCCCCTAGAAAATTCAGGTTTCCCATCCCGCACGTAATCGCAGCATTGTGTATCGGCGGCGCCGCCGTCGGTTGGGTCTTCTCACGACTAGGCATTCCTTTGCCGTGGATGCTTGGGCCACTCCTCTTAACGGCTGTCCTAGCAGTCACGCACGGGTCTCTGAAAGTGCCGGTCGCCCTTCGATGGTCCGGGCAGATGACGATTGCGAGCGTCGTCGCTCTTAATCTCTCTCCTGTCGCGCTCATCGCGCTGGTAGAGAATGGCGTTCCTATGCTGGCTTCAGCTTTAGGCGTCATCATCCTCAGTGGCGGTCTTGCAATCGCATTGGCTCGAGGCTCCAACGTCAATCTTGCGACAGCCCTGTTCGCCACTCTCCCCGGCGGTCCCGTCGAAATGGCCGGACTGGCGCAACGCCATCAAGGTCAGCCATCACTCGTCGCTTTTGCTCAGACCCTCCGGATCGGAGCAATCGTGCTCTTGGTGCCTCCTCTCCTGATCGTTCTTGGCACGCCCTTCAAAGACGTAACGGCAGTTGCCGTCGGCTTCGATCCGGTTGGTCTTGCTCTTCTGGCCGGACTAGCATTGGGAGGCGCCGCGGCTTTGTACAGCCTCCGGAGCGCGAATGCTTTTTTCATCGGACCTCTAATCACCGTCGGCTGCGCGAGCGCATTGGGCTTCCAACTCTCGCCCATTCCGGGCCCAATCATCGCTCTTGGGCAGATCTTCCTTGGAACCTCGCTCGGAGCCATGTTCGACCGAGCCCTGATTAAATCTTCACGCAGCTTTCTGCGAATATCCATCGCGGTCTCTGGACTACTCGTCGCCTTTGGTTTCGTCCTTGCAGGTATATTCTGGAATATCTTGGATCAACCGTTTGCGATGCTTGCCTTGGCCAACGCCCCGGGAAGCGTCGCCGAAATGGCAATTACGGCTGAGGGCATGTCGCTTAACGTGGCGATCGTGACAGGTTATCATCTGGTCAGGATCTTCATCATTGTCCCCTTTGCTGAAAGCATTTTCCACGTCGTACAGCGCGCTTCGAAACTCGTGCGCTGAAGAGCTCCAGCCAGCCCTTCGCCCAAGCATGTCCATGACTGTCGGACCGAGGAGGCCGTGGGCCGCTGGGTGGAGAACCGTACGCATCCGCTGAGGGCCGCAGGGAATGGCTTTGCGATCAATCCTTGCGGTCGATCTGATCGGCGATGATCTCTTTCAGATTGTCGAGGCCGCGGTCGGTGATTCCTCTCGATCGAGAAGAAACCACCGCAGGTCAAGCCGACTGCGATCGCCAGACAGGGGCTCCCAAGACCCCGCCCACCGTGCTCGTGCCTCCGGTCGGGCTACGCCCTCCCTCCGTCACGAGCACGGCGGCGGCTTCTCATCCTGATTGTCGCGCCGCACTCGATGGGGTTCGAGGTTCGCTGTCAACGTCGGAGCAAAACCGGGCCAGTGGGGCGGAGTAAAAGCAGGCCACTGGCGTGAGGGGCACGACACAGGAAAGGGCCCGATCGGGCCCTTTCCTGTGTCGTGGGGGATGTCCTGAGGATCAGGGGTCGGTGATTTCNCTGTCAACGTCGGAGCAAAACCGGGCCAGTGGGGCGGAGTAAAAGCAGGCCACTGGCGTGAGGGGCACGACACAGGAAAGGGCCCGATCGGGCCCTTTCCTGTGTCGTGGGGGATGTCCTGAGGATCAGGGGTCGGTGATTTCGCCGGTCCCGGGATCGAAGACGTCGGCAGTGGCCTGGTTTTGCTCCGACGTGGCGGCGGCCCGGCGCGATCCGGCGGATTGTTTGAGACGATAGCTGTCGCCGTTCATCGTCAGGATGTGGACGTGGTGGGTCAGGCGATCGAGCAGTGCGCCGGTCAGC
>NZ_JAZHLJ010000203.1:0-1965 GCF_036549495.1 Aurantimonas sp. C2-5-R2 | reverse complement strand
CCGTCTGGATCAATCCGCCCAACAACAAGCTCCAACTCCAAGCTTAATCTATCGCTCCGGCTGTCTCACATTCGTTGACACGCTCCGGCGCCTGTTGCCATCGCCTTTCCAAGGCTGGTGCTGATGAGCATTCGCCCTTCGCTTGGCTTGTCGAAGATCTTGTAGGTGTCATCGGGCATCGCCTGATAGGCGGACGTCACGTCGGCGTACTCCATAGACCGGCTTAGCCCGGCGCAGCCGGAAACAGCAGCCAAGGCTGCAATAGCAATCATACGTTTCATCAGTTCCCCCGCATCCCCTAGAGCGGTTTGACCCGATTCGGAGTCGGATGTTTGCGATCTTGCGAAGGTCGTGATTCCCTGTCTGCAAAGGACAGGGAGACGAACTCATGGCGCGAGCTTACGGGGTGGACCTTCGCAAGCGGGTGGTCGAAGCGATCGAAGCTGGCTTGTCGACACGGGCTGCGGCCCGCCGGTTTGCGATCGGCTTCTCGACGGCAGGGTCCTGGCATCGCGATTGGCGCCGGAAAGGAACGTTCGAGCCTGATCGCCAAGGTCAGCCCGAAGGCTCCAAACTCGACGCGCACGAAGCCTTCATCCTGGCGCTTATCGATACGGATGAAAAGGACATTTCGCTGGCCGAGATCGCCGAACGTTTGGAAGCCGACAAGGGCATCAGCGCCTGTCAGTCGCTGATCTCCAGGTTCTTCAAGAAGCGCGACATCACGTGGAAAAAAAGACCGCGCACGCCGCCGAGCAGCAGCGCGAAGACGTCCTGGCCGCGCGCCGAGCCTGGTTCGAGGCGCAGCTCGATCTCGATCCGAGCAAGCTGGTCTTCATCGACGAAAGCGGCCTGAACACGAAGATGGCACGGCTGCGCGGCCGCTCCAAGCGTGGGGAACGCTGCCGCGCCGCCGTTCCACACGGCCATTGGAAGTCCACCACCTTCACCGCTGGTTTGCGGATCGACGGCATCGTCGCGCCGTGGCTTCTCGATGGCGCGATGGATGGCGAGGCGTTCCTCACCTATGTCCGTAAGGTCCTCGCGCCGACGCTCTCACCCGGCGACATCGTCGTCATGGATAACCTTCCCGCGCATAAGGTCGCCGGTGTCACAGAGGCCATCGAGGCAGCCGGAGCGGAGCTTCGATACCTTCCGCCCTATTCGCCGGATTTCAACCCGATCGAGATGGTCTTCGCCAAGATCAAGGCGTTCCTCAGAAAGCTGGCAGCCCACACGATCCCTGGCCTATATGATGCCGTGGCGCTGGCGCTCGACATCTTCAAGCCGACGAATTCCGAAATCTCTTCGCCCATGCCGGATATGACCCGGATTAAGGTGAAAACGCTCTAGCGATGGCGACTGCTAATCCGATGGCAGCCGTCGCCGAAGTTGATCTTGTCGGGGCGACGGCAATAGCAGCGGAGTTCGGGGATCGTGTCTTTGTAGAGCGTGAGCTCATCACATGCATCGAGGACGGATGGCTCACTAGACGCCCGCGACCTGCCGCAGAATCCCGGTTACTATTGGACGGTGAGTTCGTAGCTCGATTCAGGCACCCGGCATCCGGGTGTTGACGGTGAACGTCATGGACGAGCCGGCGCTGCCGCCGTCAAACACAACTTCGACCTCCTCGCCACCCTCTAAACGGAGACGAAGGTTGGGCCTTGTTATGGCGTCCATCTGGAGTTTTGGGTCGGCTATGTCGGTCGTTCCGTGCGCTTCACGATAGTCCGCGTTTCCCCTCAATTCGATTGAGTAAGAAATCGGAATTTCCTGCGTCGGAAAAACGAGATAGCCGGTTCCCGTATACGTTCTGATCTTGCTTGCTTGTTTCATAGTCCCCCGCATCCCCATGCAGAAGGTTGGCACGGCGCACGGAGCGTGTCAACGAATGTGAGACAGCCGGAGCGATAGATTAAGCTTGGAGTTGGAGCTTGTTGTTGGGCGGATTGATCCAGACGG
>NZ_JAZHLJ010000202.1:0-1999 GCF_036549495.1 Aurantimonas sp. C2-5-R2 | reverse complement strand
GGCCTGGACGCTCATCGCCAGCATCCGAATGCTCACGAGGCGCATCGCAAGATATTGGATCTATTGCTGAACTTTTGAATCAGGCTCTAAGTACGCCCTCGATGAGGAGCAAGCGCAGTAGGTACGACGCCTATAATGAAGCACCATATGTAGTGCGGCTCGACCAGAATGTAGGTTCGCGCCTCTCACCAGATTGTCGCGCCACGACATAGAATTGGATGCCTGTCTATTTTTTGACGGAACTCACGACACCCTCCAATCGCCGAGGAGCCGAGAGTGTGTGCTTCGGCCAGCACCATTGCGTTTCGATGACATAGCTTACGCCAAGACATGATGGCTCGCCTTGGCACGCCGCTTCGCAGGCATTCAGCGTAATGTTGCGCAGGCCGTCGGGCAGGACATCGCTCCCGGTGAAATCAAACCCCGGCAGGCGCGTCATTGCTTCTGGCGAAACCAACTCCGGTTGGGCCACAGATGCAGAAGCCGATTTAGCACAGCCAACGATCGTGTCGTGGAGTTTGCTATCAGGCACGTCCATCTCGAAGCCAAAAAAGACTGACGCACCAGGGATCATCATACGAGCGCCAACACTTCGAGCGGATGCGAAGCGGGCCAGGTCGGCGGGACCGAGCGAAAACTCGGCCGCGCCGAAGCGAGCCGTTGGTCTCGGCACCTCGTTCCAAGCGGGTGTGAAATCTTCCCCGTCAGCAACAAGCGTCAGCTTGTGCTCATTTGCCGCCACCTGCGCCAAGTCGGGGGGTTGCAGGTAGGCTACAAATCCCATGCTTCCGTTTGAACAAGCGGCCACAATTTTGTTTTCGCCCCAGAAGCTCTGCTGCCAGAGCAGAAGGTAGTAGTTTCCATCTACATTTTTGTATTCGGCACTCTGATCATATATGTGTTCATTGACTGCCCTCATCTCCTTTAGTTTATCGTGATCTATCCAGTGAATGTCCTCCGGGAATGTCTGAGACATTACGGAAAAAAACGCTGGGTCGACACGAACCTCTTGGAGATAATCGGATACGTCGGCAGCGAGTAGTTGCGAGACAGAGACTGCCTCATCTGGGCTGATCTCGGTATCACCGCGAAATGAGAATTGGTGGACGCCAATTCGGCTAGCTGGATCAAGATAGCGGTACGTCGCACCCAGGTAGATGAGAACGCAGGCGCTCGCGCAATCGCCCGGTTCAGCCAATGGCTCTCCTCTGGTTCCGACTGTCGACGTTATCGTGAGAGGGAGCATGGTTGGCAGCGAGTTCAGCAATCGGCCGAGTTTAAGAGCCTCGCTCACGGAACCGCCCGGAGAGCTGATCGTCACGTGAAGACTTGTGCCCGGGTGGTCGATATCGAGCGTGCGGATGGCGTTCCAAACCTTCTCAGCATCGCCATTCTCAACGGGTCCAGACAGATAGACACTATTGCTCACGCCTAACGGCCCGAGGCTGAGGGATTTCTCGACCGATACATCGAGGGCGTAGGCTGGCATAGTGACAGCGGCCCCGAGCGCTGCGAGAACTGGAACAATGACTCTAAGCATGCATCTACCCCGTGGTCGCNGGATTTCTCGACCGATACATCGAGGGCGTAGGCTGGCATAGTGACAGCGGCCCCGAGCGCTGCGAGAACTGGAACAATGACTCTAAGCATGCATCTACCCCGTGGTCGCACCGGGGATGTCCCGAAGTTTGTTGAACTTCGGCGAACGACGTTGCCGGGGTTGAAGGTTACGCGGCCCTGGAAACGGAGGCAACGGGCTTTTCAGCAAGGCGCTGCTGATGGGCAAGAAGGGCGGCCCTGAGGATCGGCAATTGCTTGTGAGCCTTGAGCCTGCGAAAGCCCTTGGCCGCCTCCATCATGCCGGCGGCGATCCATCTGAGGGCCATCTTGCCGTCCCGCCACCGTTTGACGTTGCGGGTGACGCGCCGGATCGTTCCCATCATGTTCTCGGCGATGTTGGTGCAGGCCAGTGACCGGCGAAGCTCCGTGGGCAGCTTTA
>NZ_JAZHLJ010000201.1:0-2004 GCF_036549495.1 Aurantimonas sp. C2-5-R2 | reverse complement strand
AGAAACTCACCAAGGTCGTCGGCTCGCATCGTGGCCAAGGCGGATCACCGACCCTGAAAAACGCAACATCGGCGGTAGTTCGAGGTGTCCAACTCTCTGCTCGGTGTCGTCCTGCCACTACGCATGGAAGCGGCTAGCTATTCGGTCGCACTGACCGGTACGATCATGGCTGCCTACTATCTGGGGCTGGCGTTTGGAGGTCTGCATGCAAAGCGGCTAATCCTAAAGATCGGCCACATCCGCGCCTTCGCCGTCTTCGCAGCGCTGACCACAGTGACGACCTTGGCTTATTCGCAAGCGTTCACGCCAACCGTGTGGTTCATCTTGCGGATCATCAATGGATTCTGCATCGCCGGTCTGACCACTGCAATCGAAAGCTGGCTTAATGAGCGCAGCAATAACGCGACGAGAGGGCGCGTTCTGGGCCTCTACATGCTCACCTTCTATCTGGCGGTCGCGACGGGCCAAACACTGGTCAATCTCGCGAATGTCGACGGTCCTGAGCTGTTTATTCTGTCCGCCTGCCTGATAGGATTATCACTCATACCGGTGGCGCTGACGAGCCTTGGCGAGCCTAACCTCAAGCAGCACCGCCCACTGCGCACGAAAGAGTTATACGCGGCATCTCCCGTTGGATTCTTCGGTGCTGGCGTTGCGGGATTGCTGGTCGGTTCCTTCTACGCTCTCGGCATCGTCTTCGCGAGGCGTATCGGGCTCAGCGTGTCGGAAGCCGCCCTGTTTATGAGCGTCGTCGTGCTCGGTGGTCTCGCGTTTCAACTGCCTATCGGTATTCTCGCCGACCGTTATGACCGACGCGTCATCCTGGCCGGGGCCCTGATGGCGGTCGGCGTCTGCTGGGGGCTGTTGGCGCGTTCGATCTCAACGGGATCCTCGTTCTATGCCCTGCTCATTCTGGCGATAGGCTTCGGCGGAGCGATGAGCAGTGTTTATCCGATCTGCGTCGCGCAGACATTCGATCGGCTGGAGCGCAAGCATTATGTCGCAGCTGCCGGGCGTTTGCTGATGGTCTATTCGATCGGCGCGACGGTCGGACCCTTGCTCGCGTCCGCTTTAATGGCTGTCTATGGCCCTTACAGCTTTTTCGCGTTCGAGTCGGCCGTGGCCATGATCTTTGCGATCTTCTTACTCTTGCGTGTCCGGCGGCAATCGCCCTTGCCTGCGGAGCAACAGGAAATATTCGTACCGATTCCCGACGTAACGCCAGTTGCCATAGCTCTCGATCCACGTACGGATCCCGATTGATCTGCTCATCGATAGACCGCACCCCGATTGCTGGCTGGCCTGGAAGGAAAGAAACTCAACCGTCCGCAGATTCTCCTCTATTTGCGATGGAAGTCTGCCCGATACGGGTCCGCTCTCCAAGCTTCCGCGACCCTTCGCACCCCTCACGCATACCAGGACATCAGTCATAACTTCGACCCGTGAAACGAGCCGTCCGAAGCTCCGACATAATCGTATTTATAGGCGAATGCCTATGCCTCGTCGGCGATGCTTATTGTCCGGTCAAGTGGGGTGCGGTCCGACAATAAGCGCATCTCATGAGATCATGACAGCTACTCATTTGCGACGGTTAGGGCCGTTAGCTACCGTATATTTTGCGGCTGTCACTACGATAGAACTTATCGAAATTACGAGAAAAATATTCTCGGTGAGGGAAGTAGTTTCGCAATATAAGGGGTAATAAATGCTAATCGGACGCACGTTGGCTTCGCTCTCGACGGCTATCTTGTTACTTTCCGGCTCAACCGCTCTCGCGCAGGAATCGCTGTCGGTTATGAGCTTCGGCGGTGCCTATCAGGAAGCGCAACGCAAGGCTGTATTCGAAATCTACACCGCTGACACCGGCATCAAGGTCGATGAACAGGAATATGGCGGCGAGATCGCCAAGATTAAGGTGTGTAGGGCGGTGACAAATTAGGCCACGAAGCGGCGGCGAGAGGGTCGGCCGCGCCGGAGTAAAACCCGGCCAGTGGATAGGCTGTT
>NZ_JAZHLJ010000200.1:0-2024 GCF_036549495.1 Aurantimonas sp. C2-5-R2 | reverse complement strand
TCGAAAGACCTTTAGGCGGACTTGATTTAGCGGCGGGTGATCAGCGTTATCAATTTCGCGCAAGTCTCTCGGTCGCGATGCCCTCGGACGTCAAGGAGATGCCCAGGATTTCCCTGAGCGGGGTGCTGGGCGCCATCGGATCGGCGATGGTGATCCCGCCAGAGCAACCGCGAGATTGGCTTCGAGTGTCTCCCACAGCATGGCGCGCAGCCGGCACGAGCTGATGATAATGCATTGGTTCCGATCTGGATTGAAGCACTCGATGTGACGGAAATCCTCTGCCGTCGCCCGGATCAGCCGCCAACATCGATGTCCGACGGTTCCCCTTGAGACGGAGTCCGCCGCCGCGGACGTTCTGGACGAAGCCCGCCCGGCCAAGTTCCTGCGCGACCTTGATCAGATGGTTGTGGGAGATGTCGTAGGCTTTCCGCCGTCTCCTGTATGGTTGCCAGCCCGTCGGGCTTCAGCGCCAGGTACAAGAGCCGGCGCAGGACGTAACCGATGTACATGGTGACGCGCACGAATTTCTCCCGAAAGATGCATCATTCGTATTGCTTTTGAGCCGCGTCGGCAATAGCCTCGCCAAAGATGCATTGTGAATACCTTTATTCGCGTTGGGATGTGTCGTCGGCTGAAGGACCCCGTCGGCCCTCTCCCCGGAGCGCCTTTCCTGGCGATGCCATTCGGATAGGTCGCCGCATGCAGCGGCCGGGCGAAGAAGAGACCCATGACGCAGCGAGGGCGTGCCGGACACCGAGTGACATTCGCCTCTTGTGGGAGTGGTTTCATGGGTCCGGGCAAGCGCCAATTCTCTGCTCCAGGAGTGATCGCGCTTGCCTTTTCCGATCGCGATCCACCCATCGATGTAACTCAGCAGGATCGCTTCGTGCGCCGCGTCGAGTTCATGATCGACCCCGGCGATCCCACAATGGCGATTTGAGGCCAGGCATGGCCTTGGTGTGGCCGAACAGACGGAACTGGAGGACCGGCAATGACCTGCGTCAAGAGTCAGCCCCGCGAAGAGGGGCGCAAGCGGTGCACGGTGAGGCTGGACTGGTTCGGCGGCGATGTTTCGCGCGCGATGCAGATCGCCAAGCTCCAGGTTCCGGTCGTGGGGCAGGTGTTCATCATCGGCGTCGGACTTCTGGTCTTCCACCTGCTCACGCTCGGCCATCGCATCCGCATCGCCGCGGTGCCGCTGACGCGCGGATTTAAGGGGGCGGACGCATATGGCGGGTCCAAGCACGCCATCCGGCCCGGCTGGAAGCGATTGCCGACCGGCTGGGAAGCGGAGTTTTGGCTGCTGGGTATGGGAGGTTTCGGTGCGTTCACTACATTGGGATTGCTAAGCTTTGACCTCTCTGGTGTCCGCACCGGCAGCCCGATCTTTCCCTATCTGATGGCCGGCATCGGCTATCCGGGGTTGTCCCTGGTGACGCTGCTCTTCGTCTGGCGGCTCCTCGGTTCGCTCACGGCCGGGAATGTCGAGCCGCTTGCCGTCTACACCAGCGTAACGTTCGCGGCCGAACCGGCGGAGCGAGCCCACGTCAGGTCGACGGAATCGAAAAGCGGGGCACCAACCCGACGAGGCCCCACACCCGCACACCTTCCAACTCAATCAGGTCACCACGCAAGGAGAAGAAGATGACGGAGACCACCCTGCCCCTGCACGACCAGAAGGTCGGCGAGATCGCTGCGCAACTTCCGGGAGCCACCGGTGTCTTCCGCCGGTTTGGAATCGATTTCTGCTGTCACGGCGACGTTTCGCTGACCGAGGCGGCGTACCAGCACAAGCTCAACATTATCGAGCTTGAATCAGCGCTGCAGGCGCTCGACCCCGCAGCCGCACCGCAGGCGCCGCGGGAAACCACCGCTCTGATCGATCACATCCAGACCCGCTATCACGAGGTCCACCGACGCCAGATTCCCGAACTGATCGAACTGTCGCGCAAGGTCGAGGCGGTCCATGCCGCCCACCCGAACGCGCCGGAAGGGCTGGCCGACGCCTTGCAACAGATCATGGG
>NZ_JAZHLJ010000020.1:0-64723 GCF_036549495.1 Aurantimonas sp. C2-5-R2 | reverse complement strand
CATCGTGATCGTGGCGCATCTCGGTGATCGGCGCATCCAATTGTCCCGTGGCCTGTCGACGCATGGCTGGAAACAGGATCAATTCTTCCTTCTTCATGTGCACCTCCAATTCGCCCATGATCTGTTGCAAGGCGTTGGCCAGCCCTTCCGGCGCGTTCGGGTGGGCGGGCAGAGAGTTTGCGGTAGCCCATGGCCCGCAGTTCGCGGCACAGCGTTTGCACGCTTATGGGGATGCGGAACTCCTCGAACACCCATTGCGCCAGATCTACGAGCCGCCAGCGCACCACCCCGTCGACGGCCGGGATCGGGCCCGCCTCAAGCTTGCCCGCCAGAGCCTGCCGCTCGTCCGGCCCTAGCCGCGAGGGTNGCGCACCACCCCGTCGACGGCCGGGATCGGGCCCGCCTCAAGCTTGCCCGCCAGAGCCTGCCGCTCGTCCGGCCCTAGCCGCGAGGGTGCGCCGGGCGACTTGCGGTCCAGGAGACCGTCCAGGCCCTCGGCGTTGAAACGCACGACCCAGTCCCGCACGATCTGGCGCGTCACGTCTCCGACCTTGGCCGCATCGCTGCGCGTGCCGCCCTCGTAGATCGTCGCCAGTGCCAAAAGCCGGCGGGTCTGAGATGCGTCCCGAGAACGCCGAGCAGCCTGACGAAGTGTGTTCGTATCGAAGTCAGAGCGAAGCGGAACCGGCGTGGCCATGGCGGACATCCTCCTGTTCGCCCCAATGAATCACATCAGTTCCGCGCCGAGAATCCCCTACGAGTCATAAAATCCGAGAGCTGGTATGAGGCGGATGAACTCTCGAGGGGATCGGACTTCAAGCCTGAGTGCGGGTGGATTTCGCAGTAGCGATCCCAACTGGGATCAGAAACTTTGCTTCTATAAGTTCTTGCAGCTGGATCTGTGGGCCACACCGGTGGTACACAGGTCGAATTGGCGCTTAGCGGAAACCCCCGCTATGTAGGCGTTTCAATCTTCTGGTCGCAGAGTCCCCCCTCTCCGCCACAATCCGCATAAATCATTGACGCGGATAGAGTATTTCAGCCATCGCCATCGCCATCGCCATCGGTAGCCGTAGACCCTGGTACAGAAACCTGGTCCAGATGTAACGCGCAAGATCACATACACATTGGCGGGATTATCCGGGATTGGCCGGGATCAGGTGGGAAAAGCGTGTATCGACAGGGGTTTGAAGAGGGCCACGACCGCGCCACGTTGGCGTCTCTGATCAAGAGCCGCCGCGGGGTTATTCTAGATGTCGTCGACAAGGTCGAGGGCGGGCTGGTTGTCGTTAGGCGCGAACAGCGAAATGTCGAGGGGGATCGAGCCGTGGCGCCCGGCAAGGCTCACCAGGTTTCCGGCGGCCAGATCCCGCCGGCACATCGATTGCGGAATCCACCCCAGTCCGACACCGCTGCGGATGAGCTCGAGAACGCCCAACGTAAAAGCCGACTCGACCCGTACCCAACCCCCTTCCTGGACAAAGGGTTCGTTGAGACCGGTCCGTTCTATCAGACGACCGAAGTGGCTACTTTGCGGATAGCCGACGAGTGGCAGTGCCTTCCCCGTGCCACCATCCCCGTCGATCCGATAACGTAGCGAACCGCCGACGACCGGGATCAGCGTATCGCGCATCCAAATCCGGCGTTCGATCGATGCGTCGAAGGGAAGGGGCGGAAAATCCCGCGCTTCGTAGCACAGGAGGAGATCGGCTTCACCGTGCAGGAAAAGCGAGATGCAATCCTCGCGGTTCATCGTCCGCAGGCGCAAGGCGAGGTCGGGACTGCTGTCCTGGAAGCGATCGAGCAGCGAGGCAAACACATCCGTCGCGAGCGCATGTTGGGTTGCGAGGACCACAGTTTGCGGCCGCCCGCCCTGTGCGATGATTTGGCCGCGCAGACGCGACAATCGTTTGAGAAGCGCGCGGATCTCTGCTTCGTTTTCCGTCAGGCTGGCACAGAGCACGATGCTATTTGCCCTGCGTTCGACAAGAGGGACGCCGGCCCAATCCTCCAATGCCCGGATACGACGGGAAAAAGCCGGCTGGGTGACATGCCGCCGCGCTGCGGCACGACTGAGGGTTTTTTCCTCGAGCAAGGCCAGCGCGTCTTCGAGAAGCTTCAGATCCATGCGGCCCCACCCATACGTCCGGTATGAGTAGGCAAGAATATCGGCATTATCAATCCTGTGCGCTCCCGGCTATCGATTCGCGGAGATCAATAATCCCAAGGGGCGACTTCCCATGACGGCGAGCGAGACACCGAGCGCGGTCCACGACACCATGAGGCGGCGCCGCGATGTGTTAGCCCGGACTTTGCAAACCTTTCCAAGGCTTGCTCTTGGACATCTGCCGACGCCGCTGGAGCCGATGGACCGTCTGAGCGAACATTTAGGAGGGCCCCGTATCTGGGTGAAGCGAGACGACTGTACCGGCCTCTCCACGGGTGGCAACAAGACGCGCAAGCTTGAGTTCCTCATGGCCGACGCGCTGGAGAAACAGGCGGACTGCGTCATCACGCAGGGGGCCACGCAGTCGAATCATGCGCGTCAGACCGCAGCCGCGGCGGCAAAGCTCGGCCTTGCGTGCCACATCCTGCTTGAGGATCGGACCGGCTCGAACGACCGTCAGTACAATATGAACGGCAACGTCCTGCTTGATCGGCTCCACGGAGCCAGCGTGGCAATGCGTCCTGGGGGCGCCGATATGGCGGCGGCAATGGAGGCGCTGGCGGACGAGCTCAGGGCTGAGGGGCGCAGGCCCTACGTCATTCCCGGCGGCGGATCGAACCCCGTGGGCGCGCTGGGTTATGTGGCCGCCGCCGAAGAATTGATGCGCCAGGCGGATCAGATCGGATTCGCGATCGATGCGATCGTCCACGCAACCGGGAGTTCGGGCACGCAGGCGGGACTGGTCGCCGGTCTCGCGGCCCTGGAATCGGACGTCGATCTCCTGGGCATCGGCGTGCGCGCGCCGCGGGAAAAGCAGGAAGGCATGGTCTACGACCTTGCCTGCCGGACCATGGAACACCTCGGCGCGGGCTTCGTGATCGAGCGTGAGCGCGTGCGCGCAAACTGCGACTATGTGGGACCCGGATACGGTCTACCCACGGACGGGATGCGCGAGGCGGTCAAACTCCTCGCTCGGCTTGAGGGCCTGCTCTTCGATCCGGTCTATTCCGGCAAGGGGCTCGACGGGCTCATCGACCTCGTCGGCAAGGGGCGATTCGATGGCGCGCGCAACGTCGTCTTCCTGCACACCGGGGGCAGTGCCGGCCTGTTCGGCTACCCGGAGACATTCGACCTCGACGATCCTCAATCCTGAACAGCAAGGAAGTTCACTATGAGATATACCTCCGTCGTTCTCGCTGCGGTGCTCGCCGCAGGCACGGCCCTGCCCGCAGCGGCGCAGGAACTGACCGGAAAGCTCGCCAAGATCGCCGAGGCGGGCGAGATCGTGATCGGGCACCGGGAGAGCTCTGTGCCGTTCGCCTATCTGGACGAGAACCAGCAGCCGGTGGGGTACTCCATCGATCTGTGCATGAAGGTCGTCGAGGCCGTCGAGGAGGCCGTCGGCAAGGACGTCGAGGTCCGCTATGTCCCGGTTAATCCGAAAACCCGCATCGCGCTCATGGCCAACGGCACCATCGACCTCGAATGCGGCTCGACCACGAACAACCTCACCCGTCAGGAGCAGGTCGAGTATCTGCCGACTACGTTCATCACCGGCACCAAAATTCTGACGCGCAAGGATTCGGGCATCCAATCGGTGGATGATCTGGATGGCAAGGCCATTGCGCTCGCCCAAGGCACAACGAACGAACGCGCCGTCAAGGCCGCAGTCGAGAAGAAAGGGCTCGATGTCAAGATTCTCCCGGTGCGCGACCACGCCGAAGGGATGCTGGCGCTGGAAACCGACCGGGTGGACGCCTATTCGACCGACCACATCCTGCTTTTCGGGCTCATCTCGAAGGCGAAGAACCCCGATGATTTCGCTGTCGTCGGCGACTTCCTCTCCTTCGATCCATACGCGATCATGGTGCCGCGCAACGACAGCGCCTTTGAACTCGCCGGCAAGAAAGCCCTCGCCGAATTGTTCCGGTCCGGCGAAATCGATGCCATCTACGAGAAGTGGTTCGGGCCGATGGGCGTGGAGCAGACCGACCTGTTGAAGGCGGCCTTCCAGATACAGGCGCTCCCGGAGTAAGCAGCAGTAGCGGCGCCACCGTGTCTATCACCTGCGGGACGACCCGAATATGAACTACAACTGGAATTGGGGCGTCCTGTTCGAGGAACCCTATCTGGAATGGCTCATTTCGGGCGTCCAATGGACATTCGCTGTGGCGCTCGCGGCTTGGGTCATCGCGCTCGTCGTGGGCGTCACCGTGGGCGTCGGGCGGACGCTGCCCTCCCGCCCGATTGCGCTGATCTGCACGGTCTACGTGGAACTTTTCCGCAACATACCGCTGCTCGTGCAGATGTTTCTGTGGTACTTCGTCGTGCCCGAGATCGTGCCGGAAGATGTCGGCCGCTGGATGAAACGGGATATGCCGAACCCGGAATACGTGACGGCGGTCGTCGCGCTCGGCCTTTATACCGCGAGCCGCGTGGCTGAGCAGGTACGCGCCGGCGTCCAGTCGGTCGGCGACCGGCTGACCAGCGCGGCTTACGCCAACGGTCTTTCCGTCGCGCAGACCTATCGTTATGTCCTTCTACCCATCGCCTTCAGGCTGATCGTGCCGCCCCTTACGTCGGAATTTCTGACGATTTTCAAGAATTCGTCGCTTGCGCTGACGATCGGGCTTCTGGAGCTCACCGCGCAAAGCCAGCAGATTGCCGAGTACACGTTCCAGGGGTTTGAAGCCTTCACCGCCGCGACGGTCATCTACGTCTGCATCGCGCTTCTGGCCACGGTTGCCGCGCAGGCCATCGAGAAGCATACGCGCATTCCCGGCTATGTCGGGGGGGGCGTGAGCGATGGGCGATTTCGACATCAGCGTCATCACGGACAACCTGCCGTTCCTTTGGCAGGGGCTGCAGCTTTCGCTGCTGCTGACCGGTCTCGCGATCATTGGCGGCATCGTCCTGGGAACGGTTCTGGCGCTGATGCGACTATCCGGCATACTGCCGCTGGCGCTTTTCGCGGCGGGCTACGTGAACCTGATCCGGTCCGTCCCGCTCATCCTCGTGATCTTCTGGTTCTATTTCCTGGTACCGCTGGCCTTGGGGCGTCCGGTCGGTGGCTTCCAATCGGCGCTGATCGCCTTCGTTATGTTCGAAGCGGCGTACTATTCCGAGATCATCCGCGCCGGCATCCAGTCGATCCGCAAGGGGCAGGTCCAGGCCGGTCAGGCGACCGGTTTGTCCTATTGGCAGATCCAGCGCTACGTCGTGCTGCCGCAGGCATTTCGGAACATGATCCCCATCCTGGTGACGCAAGGCATCATCCTGTTCCAGGATACCAGCCTCGTCTTTGTCGTCTCCTTGCGTGATTTCATGACGGTCTCGTCGATCATCGCGCGGACCGAGGGCCGGCTGGCGGAAATGTATATTTTCGCTGCCCTGGTCTATTTCGCCATCTGTCTCGCCGGCTCGCTCTTCGTCCGCCGGCTACAAAAGGCAAAGCCCGCATGATCGACCTTCAAAACGTCTCCAAGTGGTACGGTGACTTCCAAGTGCTTGCCGACTGCACCACCCAGGTGGCTCGGGGCGAGGTGGTGGTGGTCTGCGGTCCCTCGGGTTTGGGTAAGTCCACCCTGATCAAATGCGTCAACGGGCTCGAGCCGGTACAGAAAGGCTCGATCACAGTGGACGGTATCGAGGTCACGGGACGCAAGACCAACCTGACCCAACTGCGCGCGCGGATCGGGATGGTGTTCCAACATTTCGAGCTGTACCCGCACATGACCGTACGGGAAAATCTCTGCCTTGCGCAGGAGAAGGTGCTGGGACGCAGCCGGGCCGAGGCCGTGGCCAAGGCGGAAAGTCTGCTCGAAAGAGTGGGGCTGGCCGAACACATCGACAAACATCCCGGCGCCCTGTCCGGCGGTCAGCAGAGGGTGGCGATCTCGCGGGCGCTCGCGATGGACCCGATCGCCATGCTGTTCGACGAGCCGACCTCGGCGCTCGATCCGGAGATGATCAACGAAGTGCTCGACGTCATGGTGGAACTCGCGCGCGAAGGCATGACGATGATCGTCGTCACGCACGAAATGGGCTTTGCCCGCAAGGTCGCGGATCGGGTGGTCTTCATGGATGAGGGTATGATTGTGGAGGACCGACCCACCGAAGAGTTCTTCGGCAATCCCGAAAGTGAGCGGGCGCAGGAGTTCCTGTCGAAGATCCTCAACCACTGATGACCTCCGGGCGTTGGAGCTTCTGCCTCCAGCTCATACCCACACGCCGACGCGAGCTTTTCTGCATAGCGCCCTCCGACATGCGTCTTAAACGGCTGCCTCAAATGCCTCGGCCCGGGCTTGCGCGAAGAGCGCAGAGGCCTCAAGGAACTGCCGTTCGCCGAGAACATCATCGGATCGGTTCAAGCTCAAAATGACAATTGAAGATGAGTCTTGGGCGTGGTTACAGCAGTCGCTCGATCGGCATGTATCGTATCACGGCAGCCAGGACGGCCGCCGGACGTGTGATCCCGGGTTCTTGGCTGCGATTTGTGCGGCCATCGTGCCAGAAGAGCCGCCGTCCTTCGCGCGTGACACGGTAGGCAACGCTCGGTGATCGTCCGTCCTCCAGAAATGCGGCGGTGCGTTCGGCGAAACCCGACCCGTGTATCAATAGAACGACTTCGCTATTGTCTAACGCGGAGCGCGGGTCGAGGTTGAACGAACCGATCACGGAGAGACGATCGTCAATCACCATGACCTTGGAGTGCAAACTGGCTGCGACGTCATCATGTCTGTGACTGCCGGTGATGGAGCCGTGCAGCAGCGAGGCTACCCGGCGCACCGGTGCGTTGAGCTTGAGTTCGTGGATCGCGACACCGGCATCGAGCAAGGCAGGTCTGTATTTGGCGTAGCCTGCCTGTGCGGCGAGGACGTCGTTGGTGGCGAAGGAATTGGTCGTGACTCGCACCTTGACGCCGCGATCCACGAGCGCCGCGAAACGGCGCACGCCATTTCGACCCGGAATAAGGTAGCCGGATTCGATGTCGAGCGTTTGTTCGGCCGCGGCAGTCAGATCGGCGATACGCCTTGCGACCTTGCGATGGTCGGGGCCGGTAATTCCCGGATGGTCGTCCACAATGCTTGACGGGCACCAGACGAGATCGGCCAGCAACGCCCGGACCGAGGGAAGATCGGCGACCCGGGCGACGGCGCCAGGATCCGTCTCTCCGGCGTTTCCCAGGCGTTCGGCGCCGATCGCCTCGTCAAGCATCTTCAGGTGCCGTTCGATCACGGCCGATCCGGCCCGTTCCTCCACACCGAATGCAGAGGACGGCATGGCCAGTTCGCTGTCCCAGTATTGTTGTACCGACGCCCCCATGGCGGCTGCGGACGGACCGGCTATCAGCACGTCGCAGTCGCGGAAGTTCATGGTCTCC
This sequence comes from Aurantimonas sp. C2-5-R2, assembly GCF_036549495.1. Classification (NCBI taxonomy): domain Bacteria; kingdom Pseudomonadati; phylum Pseudomonadota; class Alphaproteobacteria; order Hyphomicrobiales; family Aurantimonadaceae; genus Aurantimonas; species Aurantimonas sp. C2-5-R2. The sequence goes on along the minus strand of NZ_JAZHLJ010000020.1, from coordinate 57,173 downwards.
GCCAAACCGAAATACGCATTGCCGATGTTGCGTCCGCCCGTGATCGCGACGACGTCGTCGACGACAAGAGCCTTGTTATGCATGCGCCTGTTGAGACGTGCGAAGGCAAAGAACCAGTGCAGGAAGTAGGCGCGACGTGTCAGTGAGGCGTTGTAGATGCGCACTGTCACCTGCGGATGCGCTGCCAGCGTCTTGACCAGGGTGCGTGTGCCGCTTGCATGGAGGTCGTCGAGCAGGACGCGCACGCGAACGCCGCGCCCGGCGGCTTCGATCACGTGACGCGCCATCAGATGTCCGGCCAGGTCGCTGTGCCAGGTGTAGTATTGAAGATCGATCGTGTCGGCCGCAGCTTCCATGAGCGCAAGCCGCGCGGCGAGGGCCTTGGGTCCGTCCGGGAGAAGGTCGTGTCCGCTGTGACCCGTGTCGCGCGCGTTGTCTGGAGTGAGCGTCTTGACCAGGTCTCGCAGCGCTGACGGGCGTGCAGGGACGGCGCATGCACCTTCGCGATTCAGGATGTCGCGCCGAATGTGACGATAGCGCCATTCGCCCAGCAGGACGAGACCGCCGAGTCCGAACAGGACGCCGAGGATCGCCAGAAGCCACTGGGTCAAGGCGCATCGCCTCCGAGCGCAGACATCTCGACCCCTGTCGCTGCCTGACCTGTGGAGAGAGGGTTCCGGACACCACTGATCTCGAACTCCGCCCAGATCGGCAGGTGGTCGGAAGCGATCCGGGCGAGCCTGTCGGCGATGACGGCGCAATCGGTGAGAGCGAGACGATCATTGTGGTAGATGCGGTCGAGCGGGGTCAAGGGCCGCCGGGACGGATAGCTGGGCCCGGTGGGAGTCAACGACATCTCTTTCTCGAACAGGCTCAGGCTGTTGGGAGTGCGCCCCCACCCATTGAAGTCACCCACGATAATCGCCGCGCGTTTCGCGTCCAGTTCAACTGCGGCGAGCAGCGCCCGCGACTGCCGATAGCGGTATCGGGCGAGCAGGCCCAAATGTGTGGCAATCATCCGCAGGGGAAACTCTCCGGCGGTCAAATCAGCAAGGACCGCTCCTCTCGGCTCCAGGCCGGGCAGCTCGAGACAACGTGTCTGCCGCACGTCGATGCGGTCGCCAACCAGCACGACATTGCCATGCCAGCCGAGGCCTGGCTCATCGTGGTCAAGCGCGGCGAGCCGAAGGCCGGTGCGTTCGTGAATCTTGGCCGCGTCGAAAATCGCCCGTCGCTGGTTGAAACGATAATCGGCTTCCTGCAACGCGACGATGTCAGCGTCCAACGACGCGACCAGATCGAGGATACGTTCCGGGTCCCGTCGTGCATCGCGACCGATCGCCTTGCGGATGTTATAGCTGGCAACCCTGATCCGCATCGTAACCTCGTCGCATTGCGTCCCCGCCGGCCTCCAGACATGTAGAACGAGGCAAGGCAAAACCAGGGCAACCGACGAAATCCCTGAATCGGTCGCCATCGCATGAAAGAGTCGTTGGACCTCACTGACGTCCATGCCGCCGTGCCAGCCCGTGAGATATCTTGCTCATGTGGTCACTGCTTGATGGTTGCTTGGCTCGAGCCGTCGCCAGGGATCTTCCTGTCGACACTTGCGTCCTATTCGGCCGGCTGCCCCGCAGGCTTGTCGACTTGGGCTGCGACGTGGTGCGCATCCGGCGCATCCGGGGTAAACCGCGAGACGAAACGGCCCAGCTGATCGAGATAGGTCAGGATCACTGGCACCACGACGAGCGTCAGCAGGGTCGAGGAAATCAGGCCGCCGATGACCGCGTGGGCTATCGGGGCGCGTTGCGACCCGCCTTCGCGCTCGCGGTCGGCCGGGCCCATGATCCGTTGACAGGATGGCGGCGCGCGAGCCTTCATCGCTGATGGAAACATGGCGTCACGATCTTTTCTCCCTCGCGCTTTTCATCCGGATCTGCGAGGCGCACAGCATCACCCGCGCCGCCGAGCAAATGAACGTCGCCACCTCGGCGGTGAGCCGACGCGTCGCTCTCCTCGAAAGCGAGGCCGGGCTGCCGCTGCTAATTCGCAAACCGCATGGCGTTGAGCCGACCACAGCCGGCCTGCTCATGCTGCGTTATGCGCGCGACGTCATGCATCTTGGCCGGCAACTCGACGCCGCGCTGGACGATCATCGATCGGGAGCCAGTGGCCATATCCGGGTCTATGCCTCGAGTTCGGTCCTGGTGGAGTGTCTTGCCGCTCATCTGTCCCAATTCGGACGCGAATATCCGCGCATCAAGCTCGATCTGGAAGAGCGGCCAAGCGCCGACACTCTCGAAGCCCTGCATCGCCGCCAAGCCGATATCGGAGTGGTTGTGGCCGGCAGCGAGATGGGCGGATTGTCAAGCTTTGCCTATGCCAGCGACTCGCTCGCCGTGGCGCTTCCGAAAAACCATCGCCTCGCTGGGGCGGAGCGCCTGCGATTCAGCGAGCTTTTCGACGATGATCACATCGCGCTCGAGCCGGGAACCGCCGTGCATCGGTTGCTAGCGGAAAAGTCGCGCGCCTATCAGCCAGGGCCAAGAATCCGGGTGCAGGTCCGAAGTTTCGAGGTCATGTGCCAGATGATCGGCCAAGGCCTTGGGATCGGGATCCTTCCACGCCGCGCCGTTGGTCCGCTGGCAGCGGCCTTGGGTCTGACGCTGGTCGCTCTCGACGAGCCGTGGGCCGAGCGAAAATTCGTCATCTGCGTGCAATCGCCTGACAATCTCAGCGCGTCGGCCGATCGGCTAGTTTCATTCCTGCGCGAACAGGTGCAGCCCGCGCCTGAGGCGTGAAGCCCGGTTTCCCGGATTGCTGGTTCTCCCCATGCCAGGCACGAATTCTCCATATTCGAAATCTGACACCACGGAATTCTAATTCCCGGAAGCATTTTTTGCCCATAGGCTGAGGAAGCTCATTCGGACGTGATGCCGGCGAAACGGGACATCTACGCTTGTCACATTCCTCTCTCCCGGACTGGACAGGCCTTCAAAAGGGAGGTCGTGCGCGGCAAATCGTCCATTGCCAAGCGATCGCGGCCGATCTCGACCAGGCATTCAACCTGTTTGTCGAGCGTGAAGGCGGCGAGAGCGCGAATTCGGACGGTATCCTGGAGGGAATGCCCTACGCAGCCAAGGACATGTTCGATCTGCCGGGCCGGGCACCTCTGTTCGGTCTGGACAAGGCCTTGTCCGCGCCACCGCAGCACCCGGCGGAAATTCTTCGCCGTCTCGATCTGGCCGGCGGGCATCGCATCGGGCTCACCCGACTGACGTCGATCGCCTATGAGCCATCGGGAGCGGGTACCGCGCTCAATCCATGGAACCCGGAGATGGCACCCGGCGGGTCGTCGTCGGGTTCGGCAGCTGCCGTGGCCTGCGGGGCCGCTTTCGTTGCGCTGGGATCGGACACCGGCGGCTCGTTGCGCATTCCGGCCCATTGCTGCGGCGTGACGGCGTGGAAACCGAGCCCCGATACGATACCGCGCAACGGCGCGGCGACCCTTGCGCCGAGTCTCGATACGATCGGCCTGATCGCCCGCAGCGCCCGCGATATTCTGCTGACGATGGACGCGACGCATCTTTTGCCCCCCTCCGGCGAAATCGACGCGGAGCGCGCGAAGCCGGGCATCGCGATCGCGGTGGATATCGTGACGCTCGCCGAGCCCTCGGTCAGATCTGCTTGCGAGGCCGGGATCGCACATCTCTCCGGGCTTGGGTTTTCGCTGCACAACCGCGATGCGAAACCCGAGATCAAACGGGCCGGCGATGCGGCGCTGCGCGTTCTGCAAGGGGAGGCGGCCCGCCACTTCGCCCCTTCGCTCGACGCCCTTTCCGCCAATCCGTCGCTGCGCCGCCGCCTTGAGATGGGGCTCGGCGTCGATGACGCGACCCTCGCTTCGGATCTCGCCGGGCGGAAGGCCGCGCGCCAGGAATTCCTGACGGCGGTCTTTGGAAACTGCGATTTCCTCGCGCTGCCGGTCATGTCGATCCGCACGCCGGCGCTCACCGAGGTCGACCCGGCCTCGAACGACTTTACCCCCCGCATCCTTTACGCCCTGAGTGCCTGGACCCTGTTCGCGAACTATCTCGGCCTGCCGGCTCTCGCCTTGCCGACCGGCTTCGACGACCGGAACATGCCTGTCGCCTTGCAAATCGTCGGCCGGCCGGGAAGCGATCGACGCCTCCTCGCGCTCGGTGCGGCGTTCCAAGCGGGTTCTTCATGGCATGGCCGCATGCCGCACTTCGCCAAACCGATCATCGAACAAGCGGAGAGAGCGGTCGCATGAGTGACGGAGCCCTGTCCCATTTGCGCGTTCTGGATCTGACGCGCGTTCGCGCCGGTCCCACATGCTGCCGAATCCTCGCCGATTTCGGCGCGGACGTGGTCAAGGTCGAGGCTCCGGTCGGCATCGATCCCAACGAGAACATGAGCGGGCCGCGGCACGGCTACGATATGCTGAACCTGCATCGCAGCAAGCGCTCGCTCACCTTGAACCTGAAGAAGTCGCAAGGTCACGATCTGTTCATGCGGCTGGTCAAGGACGCCGATGTCGTCGTGGAGAATTTTCGGCCCGACGTGAAGGACCGGCTCGGGATTGGTTACGAGGCGCTGAACGCCGTCAACCCGCGGATCATCCTCGCCTCGATCTCCGGTTTCGGTCAGTCCGGACCTTATCGGATGCGCGCGGGATTCGATCAGATTGCCCAGGGTATGGGCGGCCTGATGAGCGTCACGGGCCTGCCAGGCCAAGGTCCGGTCCGGGCCGGCATTGCGGTGGCCGACTCGGCTGCGGGAATCTACGCCGCCTGCGGTATCCTCGTCGCCGTCACCGAGCGGGAACGATCTGGCGAAGGGCAATGGCTGCACACGTCGCTGCTGGAAGCGCAGATCGCGATGATGGATTTCCAGGCCGCCCGTTATCTGATCGACGGCGAGGTTTCGGGGCAGGTCGGCAACGACCATCCCTATTCGACGCCGATGGGTGTCGTGGAAACCGCCGATGGCTACATCAACATCGCCGTCGGCGGCGAGGGGCAGTGGCGGCCGTTTTGCGAGGCGACCGCTCGGCCGGATCTCTGCGATGATGCGCAATACCGCACGCAAGCGGATCGGTTCGCCAACCGTCCCGCGCTGATGGCACTGTTGCGCGACGTCTTCAAGCAGCGGCCCTCCGCCGAATGGCTTGAGCGACTGGAGGAGCACGGCGTGCCGGCCGGACCGATCAATGGCATCGACGCGGTCTTCGACGATCCGCAGGTCCGTCATCTCGGCATGGCGGTGCCGATGGAGCACGCCGAACGTGGCCCAATTCGGGTCGTCGGGCAGCCGATCACCATGACGCGGACGCCCGCCGACATCCGGGCGCCGGCCCCCGACCCGGGCGAACACACGGATGAGATCCTCGCCGAAGCGGGGCTGACCGCCGGCGAGATCGCGGCGCTGCGACATGACGAGGTGATCTGACGCGATGGAGAACGCAACCATCCACTACGAACGCGACGGGCATGTCGCGCGTCTCGTCATCGACCAGGAGCGGCGGCGCAACGCCGTCAACCTCGCGATGTGGCGGCTAATTCCGGACCTGCTGCGGCAGGCCGCGGCCGATCCAGATGTGCGGCTGGTGGTGGTGACCGGCGCCGGATCCGCCGCGTTCTCCGCCGGCGCTGACATTTCCGAGTTCGCCGAGCTTCGCGCGACGTCAAGCGGCGTCGAGGCTTATGAAGCTGCTGTCACGGCGGCGCTCGACGCGGTGCTCGGCTGCCCGAAACCAACCGTTGCCGCGGTACGTGGCGTCTGCTTCGGCGGAGGCATGGAAATCGCGCTGTGCTGCGACTTGCGCTTCGCGGACGCCAATGCGCGCTTTCGCATGCCGGGCGCCCAGCTCGGCCTCGGTTACGCCTATTCCGCGGTGCGGCTGGTCGCGGATCGGCTGGGGGCGGCCGCGACCGCCGACATCCTGTTTACCGGGCGTGAGATCGGCGCCGCCGAGGCCGCAAGGCTCGGGATCGCCCAAAGCGTGAGCGCCGCCGAAACGTTCGACGGCGACGTTGCGGCGGTGGTCGCGCGGATCGCCGGCAACGCGCCGCTGACGCTGCTCGCGGCCAAGCGGGCCCTTATCGATCTCGCCAGGCCCGATCATCTTCGCGATCGGGCTGCCGTCGACGCGCTTGTCGCGGCGTGTTTCGCCAGCGAGGACTACGCGGAAGGTCGGGCGGCCTTCCGGGAAAAACGCGAACCGCTCTTTCGGGCCGGTGCCGGGACGGCCCCGCAACAAGAGCCCTCCGACCTTTCTTCGGCGCAAAAGGTGACGTCATGAAACGATCCAGCATCCTACGGCACACGATCGGGCTGGCCGCGGCCGCCATCGTCGCCGTATCCCCCATGAAAGCCTTCGCTATCGGCCCTGAGCCCGAACCCTTGTCGCCGCCGGTCGAACTCACGGTCGGTTATCAAAAGGTCGGCCACCTGGCCCCGATCACGCTGATCTCCCAGGACTTGAAGAAGCTCGGCGTCGATCTGAAGACGGTGGAGTTCGCCCGCTACGCCGACGCGCGCACCGCGCTCCTTTCGGGATCGTTGGAAATGGCGACGGTCGGACCGGCCGATCTCGCTATCGCCCTGTCGCAGGGATCGACCAACATCGTCGGGATCATGGGCGTCGGTTCGTCGCCGAAATACGTCATCGGCCGCGAGGGCGTGAAGCTCGATTCCTGGGAAGACCTCAAGGGCAAGACCGTGGCAATCGCGCCAGGTTCGGCCGTCTGGTTTCAGTTCGCCGCGACCTTGACCGAACAGGGGATTCCCTATGACAGCTTCAAGGCGGTGAACATCCAAGGCGGCGGCGCCAATTTCGATCAGGCGCTGAAGCGCGGCGAGGTCGATGCCATCGTGACCTGGGAGCCGTTTGAATCGGTGCCGGTGATCGAGGGTTACGGCTATTTCGCCAAAGGACTGGAATACAGTAAGTCGGAATCGGTCGGTGCCGAACTCGGCATGGTCGTCGCCACCAAGGAGGCGGTCGACAACAAGCGCGAGGCGGTCGAACGCTTCGTCTGGGCCTATCTGAAGGCACAGGAGACTCTGGCTGCCGATCCGAAGGCTTTCGCCGCCGCCTATGCCGACCTGACCGGCCTCGCGCCCGACGTTGCCGCCGAGGCCGCCAAGCCGATCACGCTGGGCTCCGTCGTGACACCCGAGCAGATTGCCCGCCAGGCAAAGGCGTTCGCTGAGTTGGGCGTGATCCAGCGCGATGTCTCCGCGGAAATCGAAGACTATTGGGACGCCTCGCTCGTCAAGAGCGCCAAGGGCGAGTGAAGAGACGTCGGCGGCGTCGCGCGTGACGCCGCCGACAAACCCGCCGCAAACAGGAGAGCCGTTGTGTCCGACACCTCAGTCAAACGCCGCGGCGACAGGGTCGGCTCCGAAAGTGCCGGACTTGCCGCGCCCGGTGCCCGCGCCCTGGGCAGCACGTTGCCGCGGCTCATCATGAGCGGACGGCTTGGATCGATGATCCTTGCCCTCGTTCTGCCGGTCGTCCTGGTCGTCATCTGGCAATTGGCGGGCACCAACGGCTCCCTGTTCGGCGGCGTTCTTCCGACTCCCGATCGCGTGGTAAAAGCGTGGTGGATGTGGGCGTTCGGCGAACGCGGTATGGGGCTCAACCCCTATAGCGGGACATGGCTCGCCAATGTCCTCTTCTCGACCCAGCGCGTGGCGCAAGGATTTGCCGTCGCGATCCTCATCGGTGTGCCCGCGGGCATCATGATCGGCTGGAACCGGCTATCGGCGCAGGTCCTCGATCCCACGATCCAGCTGTTGCGGCCGGTCCCGATCACCGCCTGGCTACCATTTTCGATCGCCGTTTTCGGCATCGAGAGTTTCGGCGCGATCTTTCTGATCGCCCTCGGCGCCTTTTATCCGATCGTCATCAACACCACCCAGGGCGCGCGCCACGTCGAGCGCAATCTCGTCCGCGCCGCGCTGATGATGGGCGCGAACCGTTTTGACATCCTGCGTTGTGTGGTCGTTCCAGCCGCGCTGCCCTCGATCTTCACCGGGCTGCGGATCGGGCTTGGCATTGGCTGGACCGCCGTGATCGTAGCCGAGATGATCGCCGTCAAGTCGGGCCTCGGCTACGTCCTTTGGGACGCCTATTACGTCGGCAGGATGGACGTCGTCATCGCCGACATGGTCTCCATCGGCCTGATGGGCCTTCTGAGCGACCAGCTCATTCTACTTGTCGAACGGTGGGCGCTCTCCTGGCGTCTTGCCGTCGCCAGCCGCTAAATCAGGGAACGATCATGGCGAGGATACAGGTTCGCGAAGTCGCGAAGGTCTATCAGGCGGTCACGCCCATTCGGGCTCTCGACTGCGTCGACATGGACGTGGCCGATGGCGAGTTCGTCGCGCTGCTCGGGCCATCGGGCTGTGGCAAGTCGACCCTTCTCAACATTCTGGCGGGTTTCGAAAAGAGCACCGAAGGCGTGGTCCTGATCGACGACGAACCGGTCGGTCCGCCCGGGCCGGATCGCGGCGTGGTATTCCAGGATGCAGCGCTGTTTCCCTGGCTCACCGTCTATGACAACGTGACCTTTGGTCCGCGCATCCAGGGCGTCGGCCGGGCCGAATACGACAGCCGGACGCGGGAGATGCTGTCGATCGTCGGCCTCAGCGAATTCGCCGATTCCTACCCCTCGCAACTCTCTGGCGGGATGCGCCAGAGGGTCGGTATCGCACGGGTTCTCGTCATGCGACCGCGCGCGCTATTGATGGACGAGCCCTTCGGCGCGCTCGACGCCCAGACCCGAATGGCGATGCAGGAACTCCTGCTCGAAGTATGGCAACGACTGAGCACGACCGTGGTGTTCGTCACTCATGATATCGACGAAGCCATCCTTCTGGCGGATCGGGTCTGCGTCATGTCGGCAAGACCGGCGTGCATCGCGCGGGAAATTCTCATCGACCTGCGTCGTCCGCGCTCCATCGACGATCTGACCAGCCCTGCCTTCATCCGGTACAAGGCCGAAATCATGGCCGAGATGCGCAGCGCCCACCAGCCAGCGGAGCCGATTCACGCATGAGCAATCCCCGCATTCCCTATCGCCTGTCCTCCGAACGGCCGGTGTTGCCGCCGATGCAGGGCAAGCGCATTTTCGTTCACCTCGTCGTCAACGTCGAGCACTGGCAGTTCGACCAGGCGATGCCGCGGACGATCATCACGCCGCCGCACGGCAAGGAGACCATTCCGGATGTGCCGAATTTCAGTTGGGCCGACTACGGGATGCGGGCCGGCCTGCCGCGCATTCTCAAGCTTTTCGCCGAACGCGGTGTGCCGGCCTCGACCTCGCTCAACGCCGGCGTGATCGCGGCCTACCCTCAGGCGGCGGATGCGATGCTGCACGCCGGGTTGGGAATTCATCGGACACGGCGTGCATCAGCGTTCGCTGAATCAGGCGAGCGGTGGCGAGGAAGGCCTCGTGTCCGAGGCGCTGGATCTGATCACCCAATTCACCGGCCAGCCAGTGCGCGGCTGGCTCAGCCCCGGTCTTCGCGAAAGCGACGATACGCCGGATATCCTGATGCGGAAGGGTGTCGACCATGTCTATGACTGGGTGGTCGACGATTTGCCATCGTGGATCGAGACGCGACACGGCGACCTCATGGCAATGCCCTATAACCTCGAAATCAACGATTCGATCGTCTACGCGATCGAGAAGCATGCGACCGGCGAAATGCTGAGCCGCCTGCGTCATACGCTGCGGCTGTTCGAGCGTGAGGTCGAGGAAAATCCGAGAGTTCTGGCGATCGGGCTGCATCCGCATCTGATCGGCGTGCCGCACCGGCTACAGGAACTGGAAGACATGATCGATCTTCTGCAAGCATCCGATGACGTGCTGTTCACCACAGGCTCGCCGATCGCCGACTGGTTCGTTGCCGCGACAAAAGCGGAAGCCAGGGCGGACTCGCGCTGATGGATCTGCAGCTCAGCGACAAGCGCGTTCTGATCACCGGCGGCTCCAAGGGCATCGGCTTTGCCGTGGCGCAAGCCTTTGCGGCCGAGGGAGCATCGGTCGTGATCGTCGGGCGCGATCCTGAAAAGCTGGACGCGGCCAAGGCTCGGTTGACCGGGCACGGCGCGACGATCGAGACCCATGCGGCCGATCTGGCGATGCCCCAATCGCGGGAGGAACTCGCCGAAACTATCGGACCGGTTGATATCCTGGTCAACAACGCCGGCGCCATTCCAGGTGGCGACCTCCTAACGTTGTCGATGGAACGATGGATCGAGGCCTGGCAGTTGAAGGTCTTCGGCTACATCCATCTCACACAGCTTTTTCTGAAGCGGATGAAGGCGGCGGGCGGCGGCACCGTCGTCAACATTATCGGTGACCTCGGCCGCTCGCCACGATGGGACTACGTCTGCGGGACGACCGGCAATGCCAGCCTGATCGCCTTCACCGAAGCGGTCGGCGCCAAGTCGGTCGATTGGAACGTGCGGGTGTTCGGCGTGAACCCCGCCGGCACCAGGACGGACCGCGTCGTCGAGGTGGCTCGCGGACAGGCGCAAAGCACGCTGGGCGATCCCGATCGCTGGGCTGAAATGCTCGCCAATCGTCCCTTCGGGCGGCTGGCCGAACCCGAGGAAATCGCCAGCGTCGTCGCGATGCTGGCCTCGCCTCGCGCGGGCTATCTCTCCGGCACTGTAATCGATGTCGATGCCGGGCTGCGGAACAGAAAGTAGGACGGACACGTCAGGGTCCACGGTCTGCCAAGGGCGATCGAGACCTTGTGCGCGAGGACGAGATGGGCTTTGGGGAACCCACAAAATCTTGATCTTGTGGTGAATCGGCTCCCGCGAACGCGGCGGACCGTCTCTGCGACAAATACACCGTGGCCGGGGTTCGCTTTTTGGCGGGGTCGGAAGCCGCAATACAGACCGATATGGAGAATGAGAATGGACAGCAGGGTCGAGGGCGACGATCATCAGGATCTTCGGGACGCGCTACGCGCGCTGTGCGCGGAATTTCCGGCGGAGTATCACCGCGCGCACGGCGCCGCCGAGACCTATCCCGAGGAATTCGTCGACGCCCTAACCAAAGCCGGCTGGCTCGCCGCGATGATTCCCGAGGAGTACGGCGGCTCCGGCCTGGGCCTCCTTGAGGCGTCGATCGTCATGGAGGAGATCAACCGGGCAGGGGGAAACGCCGGCCACTGCCACGGTCAGATGTACAATATGGGCACCTTGCTGCGGCACGGCTCGGAGGCCCAGAAGAGCAAGTATCTTCCGAAGATCGCGTCGGGAGAGTTGCGGTTGCAGTCGATGGGCGTCACCGAACCCACGACCGGCACCGACACGACCAAGCTCAAGACCACCGCCGTGAAGAAGGGGGATCGCTACGTCGTCAACGGACAGAAGGTTTGGATTTCCCGCATCCAGCATTCGGACCTGATGATCCTTTTGGCCCGCACCACGCCGCTGGCCGACGTCAGCAAGAAGTCGCAGGGGCTGTCGATCTTCCTCGTCGATCTGCGGCAGGCGATCGGCAACGGCATGACCGTCACTCCGATCCGCAACATGGTGGGTCACGAGACCAACGAATTGTTCTTCGACAACCTGGAAATTCCGGCCGATAGCCTGATCGGCGAGGAGGGGCGGGGCTTCAAATACATCCTCGACGGTCTCAACGCCGAACGCACCCTGATCGCGGCCGAATGCATCGGCGACGGCTATTGGTTCACGGAAAAGGCCTCCGCCTATGCCAGGGAGCGCGTCGTGTTCGACCGACCGATCGGCCAGAACCAGGGCGTCCAGTTTCCGATCGCAAGGGCCTATGTGAACATCGAGGCGGCGAACCTCATGCGCTTCAAGGCGGCGCGGAAATTCGACGCCAACCAGGATTGCGGGGCCGAGGCCAACATGGCGAAGCTGCTGGCGGCGGATGCGTCCTGGGAGGCGGCCAACGTCTGCATGCAGGTCCATGGCGGTTTCGGGTTCGCAGAGGAATACGATATCGAGCGCAAATTCCGCGAGACGCGGCTTTATCAGGTCGCGCCGATCTCGACGAATTTCATCCTCTCCTATGTCGCCGAGCACGTGCTCGGCTTGCCGCGGTCGTTTTGAGCGGAGGCGGTAACAGGTTCGCACGCTGGGCCGTCTCGATTCGCCGTAGGCTTCTCTGTGCTCAGTTTAAAGGAAAGCAGCCTGACCTTGGCCGGAAGGTCCGCCAGCGCGGCCGGCCAAGTCACGGCGTGGCGCCACTGCACCGTTCCACATTGTCATATTCGGTGTGACCGGTTCTCGGCCATCCGAAGTTTGCGCTTGAACAAAAAAATGAATGTGGCAGTCTGAGTAAACCGGTTTAGTAAAGCGGTTTACCTGTATGCCATCGACGACAAGCGCCAAACTCTCCAGCATGAAGGACGTCGCCAAGGCCGCGGACGTGTCGGTTGCGACCGTGTCGCGGTATCTCAACCGGTCGCTGACCCTGCCCGCCTCCACCGCCCAGCGGATCGAAGCGGCCATCGCCAAGCTGGATTACCGCCGCAATCCCCATGCTCGCCGGCTCAGCCTCGGTCGCACGGACGTCATCGGGCTGGTTATTCCCGATATCGCCAATCCGTTCTTCGCGACGCTCGCCGCCTCGGTTGAAGAAGCCGCAGACTCCTTCGGTCTCGGCGTTGCCCTGTGTTCGAGCCTCAACCGCCCGGGACGCGAGCTGAAATATCTCGATCAGCTGCGCCGCAACGAGGTCGACGGGCTGATTTTCGTGACCAACCACAACGATCGCGACGGCTCACTGGCCAGGGAAATTAATTTCGTTTCGCGGGTCGTCGTGCTCGACGAGGACGTTCCCGGCGTCGATGTGCCGAAGGTGTTTTGCGACAACGTCGCGGCCGGACGCCTGGCGGCCGAGCATTTTCTCAGCCTCGGGCATCGCTCGATCGCCTTTCTCGGCAGCGCGACCGACATGGTCAGCACCCAGGGCCGAATGGGCGGTCTTGCGGCGGCACTCCGCGAAAATGGCGCGAACGGCGCGATCAACTTTTCCCGGCATGGCGACTATACGGCCGAATTCGGCCGCGCGGCCGCGCGGGAGTTCATCGAAGCTGGTCTGCCGAGCAGCGCGATCTTCGCCGCGTCGGACGAGATCGCGCTCGGCGTGCTCGATGCGTTCCGGCAGGCTGGCGTCTCCGTTCCCGATGACGTCTCGATGATCGGCTGCGACGATACCGCCCCGCTCCACTTGCTCGATCCACCCTTGACGGCGATCCGACAGCCGGTTCGCGCCATGGGGCGCCGCGGCGTCGAATTGCTGATGGCCGGCGCACCGCCGGAGGGTGCGACGCCGTGCGAAGAACTGCTTCCTGTCGAAATCATCGAACGTGCCTCCGTTCGGCCGCCCACGGAGAGAGTGCACCAGCGCATGGCGGCTCTCAAAAAGAAAAGGATGTGACATGACCCTTCGATTCCAAAGGCGGACCCTTTTCGGTCTGGTAAGCGGCCTGATGCTTGCGACCACCTCGCTATCGCCGGCCTTCGCGCAGGATGCCGCAAGCCCGACCTATGCAATGGTACAGATCAACCAGCAGGCGTTGTTCTTCAACCAGATGATCGACGGCGCCCAGAAGGCGGCTGACGAAGCCGGCGCGAAACTCGTCGTGTTCAACGCCAACGACGATCCGGCACGCCAGAACGACGCGATCGAGACTTATATCCAGCAGGGCGTCGACGGCCTGATCGTCATCGCCATCGACGTCAACGGGATCATGCCGGCCGTCGAAGCGGCGGACAAGGCGGGGATTCCGGTCGTCGCCGTCGACGCGATTCTTCCCGAGGGGCCGCAGAAGGCCCAGATCGGCGTCGACAATGCCGAGGCGGGCAAGATGATCGGCGAATACATGAAGACCTATGTCGGCGAGAACATGGACGGAAAAGCCGTTCTCGGCATCGTCGGCGCGCTGAATTCCTTCATCCAGAACGTGCGCCAGGAGGGTTTCGAAAATGTCCTCAAGGGCGATGACAACATCGAGACCGTCGGCGTCGTCGACGGTCGCAACATCCAGGACGAGGCGCTGTCGGCCGCGGAAAACCTGATCACGGCCAATCCCAATCTCAACGCGATCTACGCGACCGGAGAGCCTGCCCTCGTCGGCGCGATCGCCGCCGTCGAGAGCCAGGGAAAGCAGGACAGCGTCAAGATCTTCGGATGGGATCTGACCGCGCAGGCGATCGACGGCATTGATGCGGGATTCGTCACCGCCGTGGTCCAGCAGGATCCCGCCGCCATGGGCGCAGCGGCGGTCAAGGCACTCGAGACGATCCGCACGGGCGGGACGGTCGAGGCGTCGATCTCCGTGCCGATCGAGATCGTCACAAAGGAGAATGTCGATCCCTATCGCGAGACCTACAATTGACGGTCCCACTGCAAGGAGAGGCCGGCCCACCCGGCCTCTCCACCCCCGGAGCTGAGCGGGCGCCTCGCGTTTCGCTGCGGCAGATTCGCAAATCCTTCGGTTCGATCGATGCGCTGCGCGGTGTTGATCTCGACCTTTACCCCGGCGAGTGCCTGGGCCTCGTCGGCGACAATGCCGCGGGAAAGTCGACACTGACCAAGGTTTTGTCGGGCACCTACATTCCCGATGGCGGCACCATCCTTATCGACGGGAATGCGGTGAAATTTCTCGGCCCCGGCGATGCCAGGGACCGGCATATCGAGATGGTCTTCCAGGACCTCAGCCTGTGCGACACGATCGACGTGACCGGCAACCTCTTTCTCGGGCGGGAGATCACCCGCGCCGGCTTTCTCGACCAGCGCGCGATGAAACGCGAAGCCCGCAAGATGCTCGATGCGCTGGAGATCAAGATCCCCAACCTGTCCTTGAAGGTCGCGCAATTGTCGGGCGGGCAGCGCCAAGCGATCGCCATCGCGCGTGCCGCCTCTTTCGATCCCCGCGTGCTGATCATGGACGAGCCCACCTCGGCGCTCGCGGTGGCCGAAGTCGAGGCGGTTCTCGCGCTGATCAACCGGGTGAAGGCCAGCGGTGTGTCGGTCGTTCTCATCACTCACCGGTTACAGGATCTGTTTCGCGTCTGCGACCGGATCGCCGTCATGTACGAGGGCACCAAGGTCGCCGAGCGCCAGGTCGAGGAGACCAATCTGGAGGATCTGGTGCGCCTTATCGTCGGCGAGGGGGTGCACTAACATGGTGACCTATACCAGCCGGTCGGAGGGATCGCGGACCAACGACTTCCTGTCCGAGCACGCCCAAGTCCTCTCCATCACCGGCTTCTTCCTCGTTTGCCTCGTCTTCTTCTCGTTCCAGACGGAGACGTTTCTGACCACCGGCAACGTTCTCAACCTGCTGCGGCAGGCCGCGCCGGTCCTCGTCGTCGCCAGCGCCATGACCTTCGTCATCACCACGGCCGGCATCGATCTGTCGGTCGGCTCCCAGGTCGCGCTCGTCAACGCCCTGGCCGCCATCGCCATCGCGGCCGGCGTTCCCTGGCCGCTGGTCGTGGCGATGATGCTGGCGACGGGCGTCGCGATCGGCCTGCTGCAAGGCTGGTTCGTCGCCCATCAGGCGATCCCGGCCTTCATCGTGACCTTGGCGGGGCTGTCGATCTTTCGTGGGTTGGCTCTGCTTTTGACCAAGGGCTATTCGATTCCGATCCGCGACGCCCCGGGCTTCACCTATCTCGGGCGCGGGGCGTTCCTCGGTATACCGGTCCCGGCGATCCTCGCGGTCCTCGTCGCCATCCTTGCCTATGTGGTCCTGACCAAGATGCGTTATGGCCGCCAAGTGGTCGCGGTCGGAGCCAATATGGAAGCGGCGCGCCGCGTCGGCATGCCGGCCAAATGGATCACCGCCTCGGTCTACGGTCTGACCGGCCTTGCCTCGGCCTTCGCCGGCCTCCTCATCGCCGCACGGCTCGGTTCTGGCTCCTCGAACGCGGCCGTCGGCTTCGAGCTCGACGTCATCGCGGCCGTGGTTTTGGGCGGCACCTCGCTGATGGGCGGCCGCGGCACGATCATCGGGACGGTGCTCGGAACCCTGACCATCGCGGTCATCGGCAATGGTCTCATCCTGATGCACATCTCGCCCTTCTTCACCCAGATCGTCACCGGCGTGATCATTCTGGCGGCGATCTGGCTGAACACGCGCATCTTCTCCTCTGGCCTGCGAATAGGGCGGCGAAAGACTTAGAAAGGGGGTCTCATGTCCCTATCGGATAACGGCGAGCGATCCGCGGCCCATGTCGGGTCGGGCCAGGTGATGACCGTGAATGGGCCGGTGCCGGTTGCAACGCTCGCGACCACGCTGATGCACGAACACATCCTCAACGACTGCCGCTGCTGGTGGAACCGGCCGACGGAGCCGGACCGTCAGCATCTCGCGACGTCGCCGGTCCATCTCGGGATCATCGGCGAACTCAGGATGGACCCGTTCGTCAATCTGCACAATTGCGCCCTGGACGACGAGATGCTGGCCATCGCGGAACTCGACCGTTTCGTCCGGTTGGGCGGCAGGACCGTGGTCGATCCCACCTGCCGGGGCATCGGCCGCAACCCTCAGGCGCTGTGTCGGATCGCCAAGGCGACCGGCCTCAACATCGTGATGGGTGCCGGCTATTATCTGCAGTCCTCGCATCCGCCCGAGGTCGCCTCGCTCTCGATCGACGCCATCGCCGACGAGATCGTCGCGGAGGCGCTCGTCGGCGTCGACGGGACGCATGCCAGGATCGGCCTGATCGGCGAGATCGGCGTCTCGTCCGATCTCACCGCCGACGAGGAGAAGAGCCTGCGCGGTGCGGTACGTGGCCAGGCGCGCACCGGCCTGCCGCTGATGGTGCATCTGCCCGGCTGGTTCAGGCTGGCGCACAGGGTTCTCGACATCGTCGAAGCGGAGGGCGGCGACGTCGCCCATACGGTGCTGTGTCACATGAACCCGTCCCATGACGATTTCGCCTATCAGGACGAACTCGCCAAGCGCGGCGCGTTTCTCGAATACGACATGATCGGGATGGATTTCTTCTATGCCGATCAGGGCGTGCAGTGTCCCTCGGACGAACAGAACGCGATGGCGATCATGCGGCTGATCGAAGCCGGTCATCTCGATCGCATCCTGCTGTCACAGGACGT
The DNA here is from genome assembly GCF_036549495.1 of Aurantimonas sp. C2-5-R2. Classification (NCBI taxonomy): domain Bacteria; kingdom Pseudomonadati; phylum Pseudomonadota; class Alphaproteobacteria; order Hyphomicrobiales; family Aurantimonadaceae; genus Aurantimonas; species Aurantimonas sp. C2-5-R2. The sequence goes on along the minus strand of NZ_JAZHLJ010000020.1, from coordinate 40,023 downwards.
CTTCCTGAAGATGATGCTGAGCCGGTACGGCGGCTTCGGCTATGACCACGTCCTGAAGAATTTCGTGCCTCGCCTCAAACGGCACGGGGCCAGCGACACCACCATCGACACCCTGTTGGTCGCCAACCCGGCCCGCGTATTCGCGTCGGCATCGCAACCGCTCTCTCCATCGCGACCTTGAAGGAGTACCCGATCAAATGACGAAAAAAATCCTCCTTGTCGGCGAAAGCTGGGTCAGCTCCGCGACCCATTACAAAGGCTTCGACCAGTTCGGCAGCGTCACCTTCCATCTCGGCGCCGAACCGCTTGTCGCGGCGCTTAAGGGCTCGCAATTCGAGCTCGTCTACATGCCGGCTCACGAGGCGGTCGACAAATTTCCCTACGAGCTGGCGGGATTGGCCGAGTACGACGTCATCATCCTGTCGGACATCGGGGCGAATTCGCTGCTGCTGCCCCCGGATGTCTGGCTGCACATGCGCACGGTACCGAACCGGCTGAAGCTGATCCGCGAATGGACACTCGGCGGCGGCGGCTTGCTGATGTGCGGCGGTTACTTCTCGTTCCAGGGGATCGACGGCAAGGCTCGCTGGGGCCGCACGGCGGTGGAAGAGGTTCTGCCGGTCACCTGTCTTCCCTATGACGACCGCGTCGAAATCCCCGAGGGCGCGCGTGCCGTACCGGTCGCTTCGTCCGACCATCCCTTGCTTACGGGCCTTAGCGGCGAATGGCCCGTACTGCTTGGTGTGAATGAGGTGCGCGCCAAGGAGGGCTGCGAGGTCGTGGCGCGTCTCCCGGACGAGCAGGGCGGCCATCCGCTTCTGGTCAGCGGGACCTTCGGAAAGGGCCGAAGCATCGCCTGGACCTCGGACATCGGCCCCCACTGGCTGTCGCCGGCGTTTTGCGAATGGGACGGCTACGGCAGGCTGTGGACGAACATCCTCGGCTGGCTGACCGAGGCGCGCTGATGGCCATGTCAAGCGACCCGAGCAACGCTTATCGTCTCCCAAGCAAGGCCGACAGTTCGGCACGGGTCGGAAAGGCCGATCGCGTGCCGGGGCGTGTGATGGTCAGCGCGGCGGCTCGTCCCGCGCATTCCAGACTGGCGCGGTCGATCCGCATTCCGGTTTCGGCGATCGCTGCGACGAGAACGGCGAGAAACGTGTCGCCGGCGCCCGTCGTGTCGATGACCGTGCAGGGTTCGGCCGGGACATGCTGCACCGAATTCGCGTCGCAGAGGAGGGCGCCATCTCCGCCAAGGGTGACAATGACGCAGGGAATACCGGCGGCGACCAGCGCCCGCCCCGCTGCCTCCCGGTTGCGCCCGGTGAAGAATTCGGCCTCGCCGTCATTGGCGACCAGCAGGTCGACCAATGACCAGAGTTCGGCGAAATCGGCATGGGCCGGGGAGGGATTGAAGACGGTCGTCAAGCCCTTCGCTCTTCCATGCGCGAGCGCGAACGCGGTGACATGTGTCGCCAGATTGCCCTGCAGGAGCAGAATGTCGCCAGGTTCTGCGTCGGACAGCGCGGCGACGATATCGTCGCGTACGAGACTTTCCGCCGCCTGTGTGGTCGTCACAATCGAATTGTCGCCGCTCGCCGCGGAGAGAATGATGGAGACGTCGGTCGGAACGGATGCCTGGTGCAACAGGTCGAGCGGCACGCTCTCGTTCTCGAGTTCGCTCTTCAGCCACACCCCTCGCTCGTCGTCGCCGATGGCGGCCAGCAGCCTGATGGGAAGGCCCGCGCGGGCAAGAACGATCGCCTGGTTCGCGCCCTTGCCGCCGATATCGCGGGAGATCTGCCGCCCGAGGATGGATTCCCCGATTTTTGGCAGGACCCCGATCTTGAACGTCTCATCGGCCGCGACATTGCCGATAACATAAACAGTCATCACGATCTCAAGTTGGAATCAATATGCAGATTATATCTACAGAAAAACGAAGTGCAATATCCGAAATCTTCAAAAGAAATAAAGTAATAATCGGAGTTGTTCATTGCAAAGCCTTTCCCGGCGCACCCAATTTCCGGAATGGAAACATCACATCGGTCTATGACGCGGCGATGCGCGATGCCGAAGCTTACGTCGCCGGCGGTGTGCACGGGTTGATTATCGAAAATCACGGCGACATCCCGTTCCTGAAGCCGGATCTCATCGGCCCGGAGACCGCGGCCTTCATGAGCGTCGTCACCGACCGGGTCAGGCGGGAGATCGGCGTGCCGCTCGGGATCAACGTGCTTGCCAACGCCGCTATCCCGGCGCTAGCGATCGCCTTGGCCGGCGGCGCCGACTTCATCCGCGTCAACCAGTGGGCCAACGCCTATGTCGCGAACGAAGGAATCGTCGAGGGCGCCGCGGCGACCGCGCTGCGTTATCGCGCCCAGCTTCGCGCCGACAATGTCCGTGTCTTCGCCGACAGCCACGTGAAGCACGGCAGCCACGCCATCGTCGCCGACCGCTCGGTACCCGAACTGACCCGCGACATCGACTTTTTCCAGGCCGATGCGGTGATCGCCACCGGTCAGAGGACGGGCAACACCGCTACGCTGGAGGAGATCGACGAAGTGCGCTCCGCGACGCGGCTGCCGCTATTGGTGGGAAGCGGCGTGACCGAGGCGAATGTCGACACGATTCTTGCGCGCACCGAGGGCGTGATCGTCGCGAGTTCCCTGAAGGAGGGAGGCGTTTGGTGGAATCCCGTCGAAAAAAGCCGGGTGGAAGCTTTCGTTAACGCGGCGAGGAGGCAGATCGAGGCAGGGGAGCAGGCGTGACGCGACAGAGTCTCGATTTTGGCGATCAACTGGTCGCCGATCACACGGTTCTCTGGGACAGGATGCAGTCGCATCGGTTCGTCCTGGACATCGAGGCGGGGCTGCTGCCCGCGGCGGTGTTTTGCCGTTACCTCGTCTATGAGGCCGAATTCGTCGCGACGGCCGTCAGGATCTTCGCGCTCGCGGTCGCCAAGGCGCCGACGCTCCGCGAACAGACTTGGCTCGTCGGCGTTCTCAAGGCTCTGACCGACGAGCAGATCGGTTACTTTCGGGCGACCTTCGATGATCTCGGCATCGATCCGGAGCGATACGACCGTGACGACCCGAGGGTGACCGACTTCGACCGGGGCATGCTGGAGATCGCCGAGACGGGAGGTTTCGCTGACATCGTCACCGCGATGTTCGCCGCCGAATGGATGTACTGGCACTGGTGCACGAAGGCCGCACAGGCGGAGATCGCCGACCCGGTGCTGAAGCGGTGGATCGATCTGCACGCGGCAGAGGGTTTTGCGGACCAGGCCCGTTGGCTGAAGGCCGAGGTCGACCGGCACGGGGAAAACGCCTGCGAGAGCGAACGGGAACGGCTATCGCGGCTGTTCGGTAACGTTCTGAAGCTCGAGATCGCTTTTCATGACGCCGCGTATGGCGACGGTTGATGCCGGCATGAGACGGCAAAGGCGAGACGCAGTCCTTGGAACAGACCCTTCGTTCCGTCTTGGGATGGGCGTCCCGGCCAGCGCAACGCCGAGAACATGAAACCAACGATCCCGGCAACCGGATGAAAAATCAAAGGCAATATCCCGGTCGTGTCCCATCCCGTGGTGTAACTGACGTTTGGCCTCGCGGATCGCGGTAGCGCCAAGCAGATCAGACGGTCATGCAGCAGGCAGGCTGAGGACGGGATCATCGCAGACGGGAGCGAGCGTTTCCAGCGTCATGTAGCGCGAGCGCTGGGCGGCCCATTCCTCGTTCTGCTCCAGGAGGATGGCGCCGACGGTCCGAAGGACGGTGATGGCCTTTTCGTTGGGAAAGATGCCGACCACGTCCGTGCGCCGCTTGATATCGCCGTTGAGCCCCATTGATCACGGCGTGATCGCCCAGGCGATGTGCAAGAAAGCCGAGAATTTCGAAAAACGGCAATCCAATTCGTGACGATATGCGAACGGCTTTCCGCGTTTATCAGGGGAGTTCAGACGCTCTTCCACCGGTCTTCTGGCGCTACGGCATCCTGAGGCACTGGATTCGTCCACCGACGTCGAGTTGCTGTTCTAACCGCCACACCCTGCTATCACAGGAGGGTCGGAATTTCTGGCGATAAGTACGCTGGATCAATGGCTTGAGCGAGAATCGGGGTTCGAATCCCCCGTCTCCGCCATGCCTAAGCCATTGATTCATCGTCTCTGAGACGCGCGGATTCTCCACCTTCTGTCACAGCGCCCTGTCACATTTTTTTGTGGGCGTTTGTTACTTGCAAGTTTCCCTCGCACCCTTCGTCACGAGGCGCGGATCGGTCTTCTGGTTGCGCAAGCCGGTTCCGGTCGATCTGGTCCTGCGCCTCGATAGGTCGGATATCCGGCGATCGCTTCGAACCAGCAACTGCCGCACCGCCGAAACTTGTCGTGCCGCTGACGGCCCACTCCGGTCGTTGGACGAAGGTGCTCGTCTGCGCACGGGCGAGGGCGATGTGCCCTCGCCCACGCGGCTCCTAGGAGAGCCTCATGTCAGTCGAACTGCTTTTCAAGCCGGTCGGCGAGCCGCTCGCCGGCGCTGATCTCGGCATGCGCGCGTTCGACCACGCTCCGAGTCTCGGGGGTGAGTTCAGCGTGTTCGAGCGCCTCCCGAAACTTCTTCGCGATGTAATCTTCGCCTTCCTCCACCCGCTCTGCCGCCGATTTGTTGCTGTCTTGGAACGCGTCGGCCAAGCTAGTGAAGGCACGGTGTGCGGCCCCCATGGTGCTGCCGTTTTCATGTCTATTGCCACCGAGACGAACAATCTCGTCGTTCAGCATACGCACAGTCTCACGGCGTTTAGCCGCCTGCTCGTGCAAGGTCTGTTTCAGTCCCGGGTTCTTCGCCTTCTCAGCAGCCGTCTCATACCCCAACGCGCTGTCTACAGCGGTATCGGTGAGTGTCTCGATCGTCGAAATTGCGTTGGTCACTACCATACTCCTTGGATCTTTTTTCAGTTCGATTACGTGAACGATTAAGTAGACGGAACGATCCCGTTTGCGTGATGGGGGAGGCTGGTAGAGAGAGGCAAGGAGGACCGGCTCGCCTGGAACTGCGCGCTGAATAGACCTGAATAGCCCCGGTTTTCGTGGACGCCCTCGGGTTAGATTTCCTACTGCCGTTCGAAATCGACGGGAGACAGCATCCCGTTTCTGGCGTGCTTTCGCTTCCGGTTCGCGGAGCAGATTCTTGACCTCCCCCGTGGTGGCGCCACGAGTTGAAGGACAAGCCGCGCAGGGGGCGCCCGCAATATCCCGGAGCTTCTGATCAGGAAGCTTGCCGGCGACGTGCGCATCCCGGCCACGAGTACCGTGCATGCGGTCGTGGATCGGCATGGTCTTGCTGCGCGTAGAGGCCGCCCGGACCGCAAGTCCCGAATAGGAAGCGGTCGCCAGTGAAATCAGCGGCCGTCTTCGCGCGGCTCGGTTGCCCAGAAATCCTTGAGAAACTCGAGGGAGCGATGGGCCTCGCCGGCTTGGCAACGCGCGTGGAAATGATCGCTCCCCAGATCCGCAAAGGCCGGATACCCGGCGAGGCTTTCGGCTGTGGCGTTCTGGAAGGCCATCGACCAGTCGGCGAAGTCGCGTTCGGGTTTCTCGCCCTCTTCGATGACGATCTTGGTGTGATGACGCGGATCGGCAAAGATCGTCGTGCGCAGGGTTTCGATCGCGCCACGGTCGCCCTCGAGAAGCTGCATGAAGCTGCCGCGCCGGCCGTCCCTGCCGCTGGCGAACAGCAACATCCCCGAAATGTCGTGAAGCGGATTGTAGCTTCGGCTCTTCGCCAGGATCGCCTCGAGATCCGCTGGGCTAAGACCCTGCCGGGCCTGGCTGACATAAACCAGATAATTCACCAACGCCCCAGCTCCCGCCGATTTTCCGCCTCTGAGCCTCTGCCATTCCGGTGGAGTGGAAGCAAAGTCTGTTACCGGACACGATATAGACTACAACAAAATCCGTTCAAATTTCACATTGTGAAAAGCAATTTGACGATGTGGATTTTATTTGACGATCAAACGACATCGCCCGTAGGCTGCGACCAAGTTGAAGAGAGGGGCCGACGGCCTTCCAAAAATGAGCGAAGCCGAACCAATGTCGTCCTCTCCCGCCAAGCCCAAGGACAAATATGAAGAGCCCGCCGGCGCCGGCAAAAAGAAGTCGGCGGAGGGGCGGGTCATTCAATCGGTGGACCGGGCCCTGAAGCTGATCGAAGTGATTGCCGGCAAGGATCGTCCGATTCTGCTGAACGAACTCGCCAGGGCGGCCGAGTTGAATTTGTCGACCTGCCATCATCTGGTGGCGACGCTGGTGGCGCGCGGCTACGTCATTCATGCCGGGCGGAGCCGCGGCTATATGCTCAGTTCGAAATTGGCGGATCTGGCGGCGCTCGCCAGTCGCGAGTTCGATCTTTGCGAATTCGTCCACGACGAGTTGCAGGCGCTGAATGTCAGCTTGCGCGAAAGCGTCCAACTGGCGGTGCTGCGCGATTCCATTTTGATGACCCGGCTCAAGTTCGGCTCGCTGATGCCGACCCATGTGGAGCCGGACGAGGTGAAGAAGATGCGCGCGGCGCATGCGACGGCGACGGGCAAGGCGATCCTCGCCTGGCTGCCCGAGACCGAGCTGGCGCGCGTGGTCTCCAACAGCGGTCTGACGCCATTCACGGCGAGCACGATCACTTCGCTGTCCGCGCTCATCGAGGAATTGCGCATCGTGCGTCGTTCGGGCTTCGCCGTCGACGATGAGGAGCTGGAGCCGAACGTCATCTGTTACGGCGCGGCGTTGCGCGACGGCAGCGGCGCGGTGCTCGGCTCGATCAGCGTTTCGATCCCGAAGAGCAGGGCAACCACCGAATACCGCGCGCACATGATCCGCGCGGTGATCGAGTGCGCCGGCAAATTATCCAACAGGCTGCGTGTCGGCCAATTTTAAGAGCAACCGTTTCTGTCAGTTGCGACGTCGTGGGAGGAGAAGACATGGCTATGGAAGAAGGTGTGAAGACCCATCCGGATTATCCGGTTCCGGAGACCATGAAAGCCTGGGTTCTGGGCGATCCGGGGCAGCTGACCTTTGTCGACAAGGCCGTCCCTTCGCCGAAGAAAGCGGAGGTCCTGGTCCGCATCGATGCCGTTGCCATCTGCGCCACCGATCTTGAGATCATTCACCACGGTCCGCCAGCGCAGATCGAGGGCGGCGCGCCGTTCAACAAGAACTTCACGCCGGGCCACGAGTATATGGGAACCGTGGTCGCGCTCGGGCAGGGCGTCGACGAATACGCCATCGGTGAGCGCGTGACGGTCGAGATTCACGCCGGCTGCGGCCAGTGCAAGCGTTGCCGGCAGGGCATGTATACGTCCTGCCACAACTACGGCAAGAACTACGGCAACGTCGACAAGGGCCATCGCGCCAACGGTTTCACGACCGATGGCGGCTTCTGCGAATACCAGGTGAACAACATCAACACCCTGGTGCATGTCGCCGATGACATGAGCGATGAGGAGGCGACGCTCGTCGTCACTGCCGGAACCGCGATGTACGGCCTGACCGAGCTCGGCGGTCTCGTAGCGGGCGAAAGCGTCGTCGTCAGCGGGCCGGGCCCGATCGGCCTGCTGGGTGCCGCCGTCGCCAAGGCGCTCGGCGCGCAGCCGGTGATTTTGACCGGAACCCGCGACAACCGGCTCGAGATCGGCAAGCGCCTCGGCGCCGACCACGTCATCAACGTGCGCAATGAAGACCCTGTCGAGGCCGTTCGTCGGCTCACCGACGGCAAGGGCGTCGACTATGTGGTGGAATGCTCGGGGGCACCGAATGCGGTCAACGAGGCGGCGCAGATGCTGAACCGCGGCGGCAAGATCTGCCTGGCAGCCTTCCCGAGCGCGCCGGTGCCCGTCGACGTGGCCTATCTGGTTCGCAACAACATCTACGTTTACGGCATCCGGGGCGAAGGCAAGGGCGCGACACACCGCGCCGAGGCCTTCATGCGCCAGAAGCGCTTCGACGCCACCCAGATCCACACCCACACCTTTCCGATGGAAAACCTGCCGGAGGCGCTGCGCTACGCCAAGGACCGCGTGGAAGACGCGATCAAGGTGGTGGTCCGCAACAAGCAGGCGCAAGCCCAGTCGATCGCGGCGGAATGATCAGGATCGAAGGTCGAGATAATGTTGTCCTTTGAGGAATACGTCACGCCGCGCGGCCTGCGGGAAGCGCTGGAGACAGTCGGCAAGCTTCCCGCGGACGGCAAGGTCATCGCCGGGGCGACCGACGTCCTGCCCTATGCCCGCGAGGGCCGGGGCGGAGACGTGCATTATTCGATCGTCGTCGATCTGAGCCGGGTCCGCGAGTTCCAGGGTTACGAACACGTCGGCAACCGGGTTCGGCTCAACGCGAATGTCGCCTTTCAGGCCTTTCTGACCGACGCCGTCCTGCGCGAGCATCTGCCCTGTATGCCGTATTGCGCGATCTGGTTCGCCGACGACCAGGTGCGCGAACAGGCGACGCTGGCGGGCAATATCGCCAATGCCTCTCCAGCGGCGGACGGCGTGCCGCCGCTGCTCGCGATGAACGCGGATGTGGAGCTTGCGTCTCTGGAAAACGGCGACATCCGCCGCCGGACGCTGCCGATCGGCGACTTCATCCTTGGTCCCGGCCGCACCGCACTGCGAGCCGGTGAACTGATCACCGCCGTGATCTGTGAATCGATGCGCGGCTATGGCGGCTCGTTTCAAAAAGTGGGCCAGCGACGCTCCCTCGTCATATCCAGGGTGTCGGCCGTCGCGCTGGTCAAGACCAACGCCGCCGGCAACGTCTTTGAAGACGTTCGGCTGGCGCTCGGCGGGGTCGGTCCTGTGCCCGTCCGGCTGCACGATATCGAGACCATGCTGATCGGCCAGCCCATCACCCGCGAGCTGGTGGCCGAAGCCAGCGTGTTGCCGGCCGAGCGCGTCGCTTCGCGCTCGCGTGTCGCCTATCGCCAGCGGGTCGTGCGGGGCTTTGTGGAGGCCGCGCTGGAAGACGCGCTCGTCGCGTGCGGCGCGCCGGTTCCGAATGCACAGCAGAGGGAAGCAGCTCATGTCTGACCGCGTCCTGACCATGACCGTCAACGGCCGCAAATTCGCCCGGCCGCTCAATGGCAGCTACCGCCTGCTCGATTATCTGCGCGAGGAGATCAACCTCACCGGAAGCAAGGAAGGTTGCGGCGCCGGCGAGTGCGGCACCTGTTCGGTCTTCGTCGACGGCAAGCTGGTAAAATCCTGTCTCATGCCGGCGGTGAAGGCTGACGGGGCGGACATCCAGACCATCGAGGGGCTCGCGCCGCGCGGTGAGCTGACCACCCTGCAGCAGGCCTTTCACAAGACCGGCGCCAGCCAGTGTGGCTACTGCATCCCGGGCATGGTGATGGCGGCCACGTCCGCACTGCGCGAAAACCCGTTCGCTGACCTCGAAGAGATCAAGGAGCGCCTCGGCGGAAACATCTGCCGCTGTACGGGCTACACGAAGATCTTCGAGGCGGTTGAACTGGCCAGGGATGTCATGAATGGCCGTCTTCCCGCCACCGCGCTCGATGAGGACGGCGCTGGCGCGTCCTATATCGGCAACAATGTCCGCCGGCTCGATGCGCCGAGCAAGGTGTCCGGCGCGCTGAAATACGCCGGCGACATGACGATGCAGGACATGCTGCACATGCAGGTTCTGCGCAGCCCGTATCCCCATGCGAAGATCCTCTCGATCGACACGTCCGCCGCCGAGGCGCTGGACGGCGTGGAATGTGTGATCACGCACGAGGATGTGCCCGGTTTGGACGGGTTTGGCGTCTTCGTCCACGACCAGCCGGTGATGGCGCGCGAAAAGGTGCGTTACGTCGGCGAAGCCGTCGCGGCGGTCTCGGCCGAGACCCAGGAGATCGCGCGCAGGGCGCTTGGGCTGATCAAGGTCGCTTACGAGGAACTGCCGGGCGTCTTCGATCCCGAGGAAGCGATGCGGCCCGGCGCGGTCGTCGTGCACGACACTGCCCAGGACAATGTCGTCAAGCACATCCCCATCCGCAAAGGCGATGTCGAGCGGGGCTTTGCCGAGGCCGATGTCGTCGTCGAGAACAGCTATTCGACCCAACAAGTCGAGCACGCCTATCTCGAGCCGGAGGCGGGCCTTGCCTATGTCGATCACGACGGCGTCGTGACCGTCGTCTCCCCGAGCCAGAACATCACCCACCATCGCCACATGCTGTCGACCATCATCGATAAGCCGATCAACAAGGTCCGCTTCATCATGAGCCCGGTCGGCGGCGGCTTTGGCGGCAAGGAGGACATGATCTACCAGGGCATGCTGGCGCTTTCCGCCATGAAGAGCGGACGCCCTGTTCGGATTGTCTTCACCCGCGAGGAATCAATCATCGCGACGGCCAAGCGCCACCCTTCGAAGGTGACCTACAGGATGGGCCTAAAGAACGACGGCACGATCACGGCCGTCTCGTTCAAGATGATCAGCGACGGCGGCGCCTATGGCATGTCCACCGAAGGCGTCATGCGCAAGGCCGCGATCCTGTCGCTCGGGCCATACGACATCGCCAACACGCGGATCGACACGTTCGGCGTCTACACCAACAACACGCCGTCCGGCGCGTTCCGGACCTTCGGCGCCATGCAGGCGCAGTTCGCCACCGAGTCACACCTCGACATCTGTGCCGAAAGGCTCGGTCTCGATCCATTCGAGATCAGGCGCCGGAACATGATGACGGTCGGGTCACATACGCACACGGGGCAGCGGCTCGATACGGTCTCCATCGGCGAGGTGCTGAAAACCGCGGAGGCGTTCTGCCGCTGGGAAACGGGCGCGCCGACGAGCCGCGGCGCCACGCGGTCGGATCTCGGCGGTCCCGACACGCGCCAGCTCTGCACCCTCGGTGCTCGTTTTCGCCAAGCGGCGGCGGATGACAAGCAGGAGGTTGCCTGATGAAGCGCTGGGCGAGGGGCCGCGGCATGGCCGCATCCTGGTACGGCATTGCCCGTACCGCGACGATCGACCGGGCGGGCGCCTGGGTGGAAATGGATGATGGCGGCACGGCGAAGGTGGTCACCGGCGTCACCGAGATCGGCGAGGGCATCTTGACGGTGCTCGCGCAGGTCGCCGCCGAAGAGCTCGGCATCCGGCCTGATGATGTGACGATCGGCGATAACGATACGGCGCGCTCGCCCGAGGCGGCGCATGCCGGCGCGACGCGCCAGACCTACATGATTGGCAACTGCGTCGCGATCGCATGCCGCGACGCCCGCGCCAAGCTCGATGCCGAACTGGCCGATCATTGGCAGGTCGACGCCGCGACGATCAAGGCGTTCGACGGTGAAATCTGGGCCGAGGGCACCAACAACCGGATAACCGTCGACGAGGCGGTTGCTCTTTGCAAGAAGCGGGGGGTCGTGCCGGTCGGCTCCGGCTCGTTCACGGCGCACGGCACCGGTCTCGATCCCGTCGACGGCTCCGGCGCTCCCTGGCAGGCCTATGTCTTTGGCTGCCAGGTGGCGGAGGTCGAAGTCGACACCCTGACGGGCGAGGTTCAGGTGCTGGGCATGTGGGCCGTTCACGACGTCGGCCGTGCGATCAATCCTCGCGGTGTGGAGGGTCAGATCGAAGGCGGCATCGTGCAAGGGTTGGGCCAGGCGCTGATGGAAGACTATCAGCTCGATAAGGGTCACACGACCACCCACGGCTTCTCCAAATATATCCTGCCGACGTCGCTCGACATTCCGCAGATCAACACGATGCTGGTGGAAGACCGCGACCCGCGCAGCCCGCTCGGCGCCAAGGGCATCGGCGAACCGGCGCTGGTGCCGACGGCGCCTGCAATCATGAACGCCATTTACGACGCGATCGGCGTGCGCATCACCGCGCTGCCGGCAACACCGGAATCCATCTTGCAGGGTTTGGAAGAGAAAAAATCCGCCAAACTGGAGATGGCCAACTGACGGCCCCGACAGTGCTCTCGGGCCGGCCGGACAGGATTCGTCCGGTTTGCCGAGTGTGCGTCCGGAGACGTTGAATTTCATCGCGGCGGGAGGTCGCCGAGCGCATTACTGGGAGGAGAACAACATGCATTCGTTCAAATTTGGCGGGGGGCTTATCGCCGCCGCGCTGGCGGCCGTCACACTCGCCGGAAGTCTTCCAGCCCGGGCCGAGTATCCGGAAAAGCCTGTCGAAATGACCGTCCTGTTCGGCGGCACGGCCAACACCACGGCGCAGCTTCTGGCGGAGCTGATGTCCCGGGAACTCGGTTCTCCGGTCGTGCCCGTCGCCCGCACCGGCGGGGGTGGCGCGATCGGCTATGCCCACGTCCAGTCGACCCGTCCTGACGGCTACAATATCGTGTGGAACTCCAACTCCATCAACACGACGTATCACCTCGGCAATCTGCCGTTCAACTATGAGGAATTCGCACCGATCGCCCAGGTGTCGGTCGAAATCCCGGTCCTCGCGGTGAATGTCTCGACGGGCTGGAAAAGCCTCGACGAGATGGCCAAGGCCGTCAAGGAAGGCGGCAAGAAGATCAATGTCGGCATTTCCGGCAAGGGCTCGTTCACCCATCTGACGTCGGCAGCCCTGTTCGACGCCATGGGCATCGCCGATCAGGTCAACTACGTCTCTTACGGGGACGGCAAGGCGCCCGTCGAATTGCTGGCCGGTCGTATCGATGCCGCCATCCAATGGCCGGGCCAGTTTCTTTCCTATGTCCAGTCCGGTGACCTGACTGTCCTCGGTTCAACCGGGGCAGAGCCGGTCAGCGTTCTACCCGATGTGAAGACGGCCAAGAGCCAGGGCTACGACATCGACATCTCGATGTGGCGTGGCTTGGCTGCGCCCAAGGGAACCCCGGACGACGTGCTCGCAAAGCTGGAGGCGGCGGCCAAGGCAGCGGCGGAGTCGGACGAATTCATCGCGGCTTCCAAGAACATCGGGTTCGAGCCGGCTTTCAAGGGGCGTTCTGAGTTCGGCGAGACCATCGCGCGCGATGACGAGTTCTATGCCGCGCTCCTCAAAGAACTGGGAATGACGAAATAAGCCGGCAGAGCCTGTTTCGGGGAGCGACCGATGTCGGAAAAAACACGCGATGTCGTAACCGGCATGCTGCTTCTGACCCTGTCTTTGGTCTGGATACTGATTGTCTGGCGTACGATACCGCCGGGCACGGGAGGCGGGGACGTTGGTCCCCGCGCTTTCCCGCTCCTCCTGGGCGCGTTGCTGGCGGTCTTCTCGCTGTGGCTGACCATTGCGGCGCTGGGCAAGCGGCGGGACGAAGCCGTGACGCCGGGGGCAGAGGGGGCGATCAATGAGGCTGAGACGGCAGGCGCCAACGGAGCTGCCGGTCTCGTCGCGGCGATCCTGACAGTCGCGCATCTTCTTGCCTACGGATTTTTGATGCAGCGCATTGGCTTCGTTCTCGCCACGCTCGTGACTGTCGCGTCGATCATGCTGGTCTGCACGAACGACCGGTCGCCGTTGCGCATCGGAGCCATGAGCGTCGGCATCACCTTCGCCTGCTGGCTGATCTTCGGAAAGATCCTCGGCGTCTATCTGGCGACCGGCTCGTGGATCAATTTGGGTTGATGGCCTGACATGGACAGCTTTCTGACAGCGGCAGCGATCGCGCTTCAGCCCGAAAGCCTCGGCGCGGTGGCGCTTGGTTCGCTCATCGGTCTGATTTTCGGATCCATCCCCGGACTGACCTTCACGGTGGCGTTGGCGCTGGCGCTCCCGCTGACCTTCGGCATGGAGTCGGTGCCGGCCATCGGCTTGCTGCTCGGCACCTATATCGGCGGCATGACCGGTGGGTCGGTTTCGGCAATTCTGCTCGGCATTCCCGGCACGCCGTCGGCCGCGGCGACTGTCATCGACGGTTATCCCATGGCCAAGACGGGGCGCGCGTCGATCGCGCTCGGCATGGCCGTGATCGTTTCCACCTTTGGCGGCATCTTCAGCCTGATCGTGATGGTCGTGTCGGTGAATCTGGTCTCGCGCATGGCCATGTCCTTCGGCCCGGCCGAAATCTTCGCTCTGGTCGTGTTCGGACTGTCGACGATTTGCGGCATGGCCGGCAAGTCGATGTTGCGCGGGCTGATCGCCGGGCTGCTCGGACTGATGGCGATGACCATCGGGCTCGACGTCCTGGATGGTGTGCCGCGCATGACCTTCGGCACGACGAGCATGCTGCAGGGCGTCAACCTACTCGTCGCCATGATTGGTCTGTTCGCCGTCCCCTTCATCATCCAGGTCTTCGAGGAACACCGCAGGGGCGTCGCGCCTCCCGCGCAGATGAGCGATATCCGCGCCGAGCTGCCGTCCTTGCGGCTGATCGCCAGCAATTTCTGGCTGATGGTCCGCTGTTCGACCATCGGGACCGTCATCGGCGCCATCCCCGGTACCGGTGGCCCGATCGCCTCCTTCCTCGCCTATGATCATGCCAAACGCTTTTCCAAGGATCCGTCCCGCTTCGGCAAGGGAGCGATCGAGGGTGTCGTCGCGCCGGAAACCGCGAACAACGCCGTGACCGGCGGGACCATGATCCCGCTTCTGTCACTCGGCATCCCTGGCGATCCGGCGACCGCAATCGTCCTGGCCGGCATGCAGATCCATGGCATCGTGCCGGGACCGGCGCTGTTTCTCAACCACCAGACGGAAGTCTACGGAATCTACGTCTCGATCGTCGTCGCCTATGTCGCGATCCTGTTCATGCAACTGCTTGGCATCCGGCTGTTCGTCCACGTGCTGAGAGTGCCGCCCCGATTGATGGCGGTTCTCATCATCGTTCTGTGCGGCATTGGAGCCTTCACCGTGCGCAACAGCATCTTCGACATCTACACAATGGCGATCGTCGGGTTGCTCGCCTACGCGGTGATCAAGGCCGAAATTCCCGTGACCCCGATCATCCTCGGCTTGGTGCTCGGGCCGACGCTGGAAGGCGAATTCCGCACGGCCATGAACCTCTCGGGCGGTGATCTCGCCATCTTCTACACGTCGCCGACCGCGCTGCTCTTCTTCGGTCTGGCGGCGTTCATCATCGCGCTGCAGGTGTCGGGAGAATTTTTCGCCAAAAGACGGAATAGAATGAAAGTCGGAGCCAGCAATGCTTGAGAGTAAGTTCGGATCCGGGGACGAGGAAAGCGAAATTCGGGAAAGGGCGGGGCTTCTTGCTCGCCACGACGGCGTCGATGCCGCTTTCGCCGCGGGCGATATGACGATGCCGATCGAGACGAGCTTGTCCGAGGCACTGGTCATCGGGCTGCTGAAGCAGGGCGTGACGCACTACTTCGCGATTTTCGGGCACGGGTCGACTGATCTGGGAAATGTCCTGAGAATTTACAGTGAGGCCGGCGTCGTCACGGTGATCAATTGCCGCAACGAGGTCGAGATGGCGCATGCGGCCACCGCGCATGCCTGGCAGTACGGCAAGACGCCGGCCGTCATTACCTCGATCGGGCCGGGCGGCCTTCAGGCCATGGCCGGCTCGCTGGCCGCCGCGTCCAACGGCGTCGGCGTCTACCACATCTATGGTGACGAGACGACGCGCGGCGAAGGCTACAACATGCAGCAGGTGCCGAAACCCGAACAGGGGATCTTCGGCAAGATCACGGCGCTGATGGGCCAGTCCCACACCTTGCATACGCCGGAATCCCTGCGGGAGTGCATGCGCCGCGGGACCAACTGCGTGCATCACCCCTACATGCCGGGCCCGTTCTTCATCTTGCTGCCCATCAACACGCAGCCGCAATCGATGAAGGTGAATGTCGATACGTTTCCCGGCCGCATGGCGCTTCCGGCCGTGGCGCCGGCCGGTCTGGAAGTCTATGAGGCGGCGGCGGCCCTGCTTGCCCGTCACCGCAAGATCGTGATCAAGGCGGGTGGCGGAACCCGCGGGCATGCTTCCGTGGTACGCGACCTCGCCGAGGCGATCGGTGCCGCGGTTGTGCTTTCGCCGGGCTCGACCGGCGTGTTGCCGGACGACCATCCGCAGAACATGCATGTCGGCGGATCGAAGGGCACGATCAGCGGAAATTTTGCCATGGAGGAGGCCGATCTCGTCGTCTTCATCGGCTCGCGCGGTGTCTGCCAGGCCGATTGCTCCGGCGTTGGCTATCCCAATGCCAGGGCCGTCATCAACATCAATGGCGCGATCGGCGATGTCACCCACTATGCCAATACGTTGCCTCTGCCCGGCGATATCACTTGCGTCGCTGCGCGACTGCTCGATGTCCTGCGCGAAAAGAGGGCCCTGAAAGACGATCGCGGCGAATGGTTGCGCCTTTGCGCCGACAAGAAGGCCGTCTGGAACGCATTCAAGCGGGAGCGGACAAGTGCCGCACCACTCGATGATGCGGTCTGGAAGCAGGCCGTGTTGACGCAGCCGGCGGCAATTCACACCGTCGCCGAATTCGCCAAGCGGATCGGAGCCGCCAAGTTCTTCGATGCCGGCGATGTCCAGGCCAACGGCTTTCAGATCGTCGAAGACGACATCGTCGGCGATACGTTCACCGAAACCGGCGCATCCTACATGGGCTTTGCCGCCTCGGCGCTGCTGGGGTCCGCCGGCGTGGAGGGGGCACGTTACGGCATAGCCTTCACCGGCGACGGCTCGCTCATGATGAACCCGCAGATCCTGATCGATGCGGTCGAGCACGGCGTGAAGGGCATGATCGCGCTGTTCGACAATCGCCGGATGGGGGCCATAACCAGCCTGCAATACGCCCAGTATGGGGTGGAATTCCGCACCAACGACAGTGTCGCGGTGGACTATGTCGCAATGGCCGGCGCTTTTGCCGGCGTAAAGGCCCTGTTCGGCGGCACGACGCGGGATACTCTGCGGGCGGCGCTTGACGAAGCCCATGCCCATGACGGCCTGTCGCTGGTGCATATCCCCGTCTACGCCGGTCGTGACCCGATCGCGGAAATGGGAGCCTATGGCTCCTGGAATGTCGGCAACTGGGTCGATGACGTCCAGGCCCGCTATCTCGAACAGAAAATCTGAATGGAATCGGCCATGTATCGTGATCTGGAACTCTACATCGACGGCACCTGGCGTGGTGCGTCGAACGGCGCGACGCGGGCGGTCACCGATCCGGCCACGGAAGACACGCTCGGCTCCATCGCCGCGGCGACCGAAGCCGATATCGACGCCGCGTTGACGGCGGCTCGGGCCGGCTTTTCCGTCTGGCGCCGGGTCGGAACCTGGGAGCGCGCCAAGCTGATCCGCAAGGCCAGCGACCTCATTCGCGAACGCGCCGACGAGATCGCGACATTGATGTCGGTGGAAACCGGCAAGCCCCTGGCTGAAGCCAAGGGCGAGGTGAACGCGGCGGCCGATCAGTTCGAGTGGTATTCCGAAGAGACCAAGCGCATCTACGGCCAGATCATCGAGAGCCGCACGGCCGATAGCCGCATGGCGGTGATTCATCAGCCCGTCGGTGTCGTGGCGGCGTTCTCCGCATGGAATTTTCCGGCCCTTCTGCCCGCCCGCAAGATCGCCGCCGCGCTCGCCGCGGGCTGCAGCATCATCATCAAGCCGGCCGGCGAGGCACCCGCCTCTTGCGCGGCGTTGGTGCGAGCCTGTCACGACGCCGGCGTCCCGAGCGGGGTGGTCAATTTCCTTACCGGCCAATCCGACATGATCGCCCGGCGCCTGATCGCGTCGCCGATCGTGCGCAAGGTCTCGCTGACCGGTTCCGTTCCGGTCGGCAAGCAGATCCTGCACCTGGCCGCCGACGGCGTGAAGAAGGTGTCGATGGAACTGGGCGGCCACGCCCCGGTCGTCGTCTTCGACGACGTCGACGCCGAAAAGGCCGCGGAGGTCTGTGCCAATACCAAGTTCCGCAATTGCGGCCAGGTCTGCATCTCGCCGACGCGTTTCTACGTCCACGAGTCGAAATACGAGGCCTTTGCCCGCCGTTTCGCTGAAGTCGCGAAATCCCTGAAGGTCGGACGCGGCATGGAGGAGGGGGTCCAGATGGGGCCGCTCGCCAATCGGCGTGGACTGGAGACGATCCAGGAGCTCGTCGAGGATGCCAGGCAGCGCGGCGCCGAGGTTTTGGCCGGCGGCAGCGTTCCGGCCGAGGCCAATCGCGGCTTCTTCTTCGAGCCGACCGTCCTTGGCCACGTTCCCGACGATGCCCGCATCATGC
This sequence comes from Aurantimonas sp. C2-5-R2, assembly GCF_036549495.1. Taxonomy (NCBI): domain Bacteria; kingdom Pseudomonadati; phylum Pseudomonadota; class Alphaproteobacteria; order Hyphomicrobiales; family Aurantimonadaceae; genus Aurantimonas; species Aurantimonas sp. C2-5-R2. The sequence goes on along the minus strand of NZ_JAZHLJ010000020.1, from coordinate 21,861 downwards.
GGGAGGAGCCGTTCGGGCCGGTCGCGCCACTGACCACCTTCACGAGTTACGACGAGGTGATGGAGCGGGCCAATGCGCTGCCTTTCGGCCTTGCCGGCTACGTCTTCTCCAACGATCTGCGAACCGCGACGCGGGCCTATGAAGATCTCGAGGTCGGCATGGTCGGCGTCAACGAGATGTTGCTCGCGACCGCGGAAGCGCCGTTCGGCGGCGTCAAGGAAAGCGGCATGGGGCGCGAGGGCGGCTCCTTCGGCATCGGTGATTATCTCGAGACGAAATACGTCAAGATCAAGCTGGAAGAGCGGGCGCGCTGAACATGAGTGAAGACGAGGCAAGAGGGTTCGCGCGCGGCCTGACCAACTACGGCGACAAGGATTTCTCGCTCTATCTGAGAAACTCCTTCGCCAGTTCGATGGGATATTCCCGCGAGGTCCTGAAGAAGCCGATCGTCGGGATCGCGAACAGCTTTTCCGGCTTCAACAACTGTCACCGGCATTTCCCGGAAATGCTGGAGGCGGTGAAGCGCGGTGTCTTGCTGGGTGGCGCACTGCCGATCGAGTTTCCGACGATTTCGCTCGGCGAGGTTTTTCTCAATCCGACGAGCCTCAAGTTTCGCAACCTGATGTCGATGGACACCGAAGAGATGATCCGGGCCCAGCCGATGGATGCCGTCGTCTTGATGGGCGGGTGCGACAAGACCGTGCCCGCGCAGCTGATGGGGGCGGCGTCGGCGGACCTTCCGGCGATCCAGATCGTCGCCGGTCCGATGATGACCTCGCGCTACGGCGAGGAGCGGCTTGGCGCCTGCACCGACTGCCGCCGGTTCTGGGGAAAATACCGCGCCGGGGAAATCTCCAGCGATGTGATCGGTGACATCGAGGGCCGTCTGGCGACCACCGCCGGCACCTGCGCCGTCATGGGTACGGCATCGACGATGGCGTGCATCGCCGAGACCCTCGGCATGTCGCTGCCCGGGACGGCGGCCATTCCGGCGGTTCATGCCGATCGGCTGCGGGCCGCCGAGGCGACCGGTCTCGCGGCCGCGCGCATGATCGACAATCCCATCCGGCCCAGCGAGGTGATCACCGAGAAATCGGTCGAGAATGCCTTGCGAATCCTGCTCGCTCTCGGCGGGTCGACCAACGCTATCATTCACCTGACGGCAATCGCGGGACGTCTCGGCATTCCGGTTTCGCTGCGGCGGCTCAATCAGCTGTCCGACGAGACGCCGGTGCTGGTCAATCTCAAGCCCGTCGGCGCCAACTACATGGAAGACTTCTTCTTCGCCGGCGGCGTGGGCGCTGTGCTGCGTGAGTTGAAGCCGCTGCTGCATCTCGATTGCAAGACGGTGACAGGCGACACGCTCGGCGACCGGCTTCGCGAAGATGTCGGTCCGGTCGATCGCAAGGTCATCGCCAGCGCCGAACAGCCCCTGGAACCCGAAGGCGGCCTCGTCGCGCTGTTCGGCAATCTCGCGCCGGGCGGCGCGATCCTGAAGCGTTCGGCGGCCGACAAGGCGTTGTTCGAAAAGGAAGGACGCGCGGTGGTGTTCGATTCGCTCGCCGATCTGGCGAAGCGCATCGACGATCCGGACCTCGATGTGGAAGAGGGCGATATACTGGTCCTGCAGAATGCCGGCCCGCGTAGCGATTCCGGCATGCCGGAAGCCGGCTATCTGCCGATCCCCAAGAAGCTCTCGGCCAAGGGCGTCAAGGACATGATCCGCATTTCCGATGCGCGCATGTCGGGCACGGCCTTCGGCACGATCGTGCTGCATGTCACGCCGGAGGCGGCGATCGGCGGACCGCTGGCGCTGGTTCGCACCGGCGACCGCATCCAGCTGTCGGTCGAGAACAAGACGATCGAGCTGCTGGTCGGCGACGACGAGTTGGAGCGGCGGCGCAGCAGCTTCCGATCGCCGTCGAAGCCGGCGTCCGAGCGGCGCGGCTACGACAAGATCTATGCCCAGGAGGTCCTTCAGGCGGACGAGGGTTGCGATTTCGCGATCATGCAGCCGGTCAGGGCATAAGAGGTCAAAGCTGGCGCTGGTCTGTGCCGCGGGCCTGTGCCCGATTCCGAGCCTTTGAAAATGCGAATTTTCATCCATCGAGAACCGCAGAGAATGGACCTATCAACTTCCCCGGCGGATGTATGGGCCGCAAAAAAACTCCGACCCGTCGCTCGGTAAAAAGAAATCAGTTGCCAGGTACAGGGCAGGAAGCTTCCCTGAACGGAAAGAAATATTCCCGGTGGTAAAAACATACCTCGCCCCGGATGCACTGACGAGGACAGCAGAGGACCGCCCATCCATCTCACCAACAGGGAAGCCAGCACATGCGAACGCACAGGATACTCGCCGCCTCGCTCATCGGCCTCGGCATGACGTCACCCGTGTTGGCGGAGGCGGAATCGGACGAGCCGATCATCATCGTTCAGAACAATTGGTCGAGCCAGTTGGTGATGTCGAACGTCGTCGGCCAGGTTCTGGAGAGCGAAGGCTATACGGTGGAGTACGTTCCCTCCGATAGCCAACTCCAGCTCACCGCGATCACCAATGGCGACATGACCTTCCAGATCGAGGCCTGGGAAGGCTCGATGAAGGCGGCCTTCGAAAAGGCGGTCGAGGAAGGCATGGTCGACGCCGGCACGCATGACGCCGTGACGCGCGAGGAATGGTGGATTCCCGACTACGTGCTCGAAAAGTGTCCCGACGCCGCCACCTGGGAAGGTCTGAACGCCTGCGCGAACATCTTTACTACCGCTGAAACTGCGCCCAAGGGTCGCTTCGTCGGCCCGCCCGCCGACTGGGGCAAGAATTACGCCGCGCGCATCGATGCCCTTGGCATGGACTTTGTCGCGATCAATGTCGGCCAGGCGGCGACGTTGTGGGCGGAACTACAGTCGGCCTACGACCGCAAGGAGCCGATCGTGCTGTTCAATTGGACGCCGAACTTCGTCGAGAGCAAGTTCGAAGGCCGTTTCGTCGATTTCCCCGAGCCGGAGCCCGCTTGCTTCGACGATCCTAGCTGGGGCCCCAATCCGGATGCCACCGGCGATTGCGGGGCACCGCGCGCGGCCTGGCTGAAAAAGGCCGCCTGGAAAGGCATGGCTGACGAATGGCCTGGCGCCTGGGCGATCGTCCAGAAGATCAACCTCACCAACAAGCAGCTCGCCAATGCCTCGAAGATGGTCGATGACGAAGGCATGTCGCCCGAGGATGCCGCGACGAAATGGATCGAGGACAATCGCGACGTCGTGGATAGCTGGCTGAACTAAGCCCTCTCCGCCAAGAGCCGCCGGGCGCGTATCTCGCGTGCGGCTTACTCACGAGGGGAGCGACATGACCGTCGACGTCAAGATCAAGTGCCGGAACATCTGGAAGATTTTCGGTCCGGACCCCGTAGCTTTCCTGCGCAAGCATGATCAGCATCCCACTGAGGATGACCTGCGGGCCGGCGGCATGATCGGGGCGGTTCAGGACGTGTCGTTCGACGTCCACACCGGCGAAAATCTGGTGATCATGGGGCTCTCCGGCTCCGGCAAGTCGACCTTGATCCGCTGCATCACGCGCCTGAACGATCCCACCGCGGGCGAGATCCATTATGAGGGCGGCGACCTGTTGCGGGCCACGCCCCGCGAGTTGATCGAGATTCGTCGCCACAAGATGGGCATGGTCTTCCAGAGCTTCGGCCTGCTACCGCACCGCGACGTGCTTTCGAACGTGGCATTCCCCCTCGAATTACAGTCCATGCCCCGGGCCGAGCGCGAGGCCAAGGCGCGCGAGATGATCGAACTTGTCGGCCTCAAGGGCCGCGAAGCCTATTTTCCCCGCGAGCTCTCCGGCGGTCAGCAGCAGCGTGTAGGGATCGCCCGTTCTTTAGCGGTCGGCCCCGATGTGTGGTTTCTCGATGAGCCGTTTTCAGCGCTCGATCCGCTCATCCGCGCCGAAATGCAGGACGAATTCATCCGGCTGCAAAAGATGCTGCGAAAGACCATCGTCTTCATTACCCACGACTTCGAGGAGGCGGTGAAGCTCGCCGACCGCATCGGTATTATGAAGGATGGCCGCATGGTCCAGCTCGATACGCCCGAGCGGATCGTTCTCCATCCGGCCAACGACTATGTCGCCGAGTTCGCCCGCAATGCCCCGCACGAGCGCATTGTCACCGTCAAGGCCATCATGACCCCGAATGTCACGACCGCGGGCGACGATCCGATCGATGCGCACGCGCTCCTCGGTCAGGTCGCGCGCCGGGTCCTCAACGCCGACGCGCCAATCCCGGTGGCCGACAATGGCCGCCTCGTCGGCAGCGTCGACCGCGCGGCAATGGTCGAGGGCCTTTTCGGCCGAGGTGCCGCCGAGTGAGCAACCGCGAAACCACCGCCGCTTCGCCTCCCACCGATAAAGCCTCGCCCATCGGCCGATCGACCGAGCCAGGCCTGATCCGCGGCCTCATTCGTTCGCTTCAGATCAAACCGCGTTCGCAGGACCGCGCACCCGCTGGGTTCGCCCCCGCCACGGATCTCGCCCGCGTCCCCATCCTCCTCCAGTTCGCTATCATCATCGCTGCGGGCATCGCCCTGGCGGCCGTGTGGGACGGCGCTCTACGCTGGCCCGCCGATTACGTGATCCCGATGCAGCGCTGGATCACCGAATTTTTCGAATGGCTCGGCAAGGATGCCGCCATTGGCCCGCTGAAATTTCGCGACGTCACGCGGTTGATCGCCGGCATTCTCGAACAGCCGCTCGATTGGGCCGAATATCTGCTCTATCGCGGCGTGCGCAGTTTGGGTTTGCCGCCAATCCCGTGGCTCACGCTGGTTCTCGGCGTTGCCATTCTCGCGCATTGGATCGGCGGTTGGCGGCTGGCGCTCTTCGCCGCGCTGGCGCTGCTTTATCTCGCCCTTTTCGGCCTCTGGCGCGATAGCATGCGCACGCTCTCCCTCGTCGTCGTATCGGTGCCTTTCGCGGTTGCCATCGGTCTCTGGCTCGGCATCTGGGTCACGCGGTCACGCCGCGCGGCCGGTATCATCACGCCGATGTTCGATCTGATGCAGGCCACGCCCCACATGGCCTATCTGGTGCCGGTGGTGGTGCTGTTCGGCTTCGGCCAAGTACCGGCGATGATCGCGACCGTCATCTTCGCCATGCCGCCAATGGCCCGCTGCACCATCCTCGCGGTTCAGACCGTGCCGCGCGAGATCATCGAGTCGGGCCAGATGTCGGGTTGCACTCCGCGTCAGCTGCTCTGGAAGGTGCAGATCCCGGCGGGGAAGCGCATCCTGATGCTCGGCGTCAACCAGGTGGTGATGCAGACCCTCGCCATGGTCGTGGTCACCTTCGCGCTGGCGGCGCTCTTCAAGGAGGCCGCGGTCTTGCCGAAGCGCTGGACGGTCACCTTCGGCACCCAGCTCGACGAGGCGGTCCGGTGGTTTTCAGCCAACGCCTACGCCTACATCGCGCCGGTGCGCGATTTCATCACGGTGTCGATGCTGATCCCGCTTCGCGACTTCTTCCTGGCCATCCCCTGGCCGATCGTCATGGCCATGGTTGGCGCCGCCGGGCTGCGCCTCGGCGGCGCCCGGACCGCGTTGCTGTGCATGGGGCTGGTTCTGGCCATCGTGCTTTTCGGCTTCTGGGTGCCGGCGGTGCTGACGGTTTATCTGGTATTCTCCGCAGTGGTGATCTGCGTGCTGATCGGCGTTCCGGTCGGCATCTGGGCCGCACGCGTACCGCGCGTGGCGCGCGCGACCATGGTGATCTGCGACACACTCCAGACGTTTCCCTCGTTCATCTATCTCATTCCGGTGATCATGCTGCTCAAGGTTGGGGATTTGTCGAACATCGTGGCGATCCTCGCCTATGCCACCGTTCCGGCCATCCGCTACACCTATCTCGGGCTGAAACGTATCCCCGAGGTCACCATCGAGGCGGCCATCGCCAACGGTGCTTCACCGCGCCAACGCCTCTTGAAGGTGGAATTGCCGATCGCCCTGCCGGAGATCATGCTTGGCCTCAACCAGACCATCATGATGGCGCTGGCGATGGTGGCGATCACCGCGCTGATCGGCTCCCGCGATCTCGGCCAGGAAATCTACCGAGCCCTGCCGACCGCCGACACCGGGCGCGGTATCCTCGCGGGCCTCGGCATTGCCGCCATCGGGATCATAGCGGATCGGCTGATCCAGGCGTGGGCGGAGAGACGCAAGAAGCAGCTCGGCTATGTCTAGGTATCGGACCAGACGGCGATTTCGGTCCCACACCATGATGCCTCAAGGCGCCCCGACGGAGCCTCTGCCCCCGGCCGGGCCGCTCAACCGCCCTGCGGGTAGGAGATGACCGAAAGATAGCGCGCGGGCAGGGAAACCAGGGTTTCCGGACCGTGCGGCGCTTCGGCGTCGAAGAACAAGCTGTCTCCCGGCTGCAGCAGGAAGACTTGCTTGCCGTGACGGTACTCGACCTCGCCCTCGAGCATGTACAAGAGTTCGATGCCGCCGTGCTGGAAGGTGGGAAAGACGTCGGATTCGTGCGTGAGTGTGATGAGGTAGGGCTCCACGGTCACGCCGCTGGCGTTGGGGCCGATGTGGCCCAACAGGTTGTATTGATGTCCGGCGCGGGTGCCCGCGCGCTCGATTTCGATCGCTTCGCCACGTTTGACATGGACGACAGGACGGTGCTCCTCGAACCGCGTAAAGAACGCCGTGATCGGAACATTCAACGTGTTCGACAGGGTCTGGAGCGTCGTCAGCGACGGTGAGGTCAAGCCGTTTTCGATCTTCGACAGCATGCCGATCGACAGGCCTGTCAGATGGGCCAGTTCCGCCACTGTCATCGACTTTTGCAGGCGAAAGTTGCGAAGCTCGCGGCCGATGGCGACTTCGAGCACTTTCTCACTGCGGTCGGTGACCCGATGCGGATCCTGCCCAAAGGTCGGCGCCGTGCGCGCGGCATTCTGACTCTCACTCATCGTTTAATCTCCAGAAAACACACTAGCAATAATTTACTGTCAGGAAACAGTTTGTCCAGCCACCGTCCGGGAGATTGATAATCCACAACGGCAAAAGCGTTGGATTCAATATCGGAATCCCTCTGTTGGTTTTCTTCCAAAGATATTTTGTTGCTTTTTAGGAAAAAATGATCCCAACTTAAGCTCTGCACGAGAGACGCAACGAAACTTTCGGCGAATATGGGGGGAGAATGCATGACCCAAAAGATGGATGACCGGATTCAAAAAATGTTCCGGGGCGACGCGCTGTTCGCATGGACCTTCGTCGCCGCGCTGTGGGCGGCGGTCGTGTTCGTGTTTTTCAGCATCAGCGCTCTCATAGATGACACGACGATCCAGGCCGTCCTGCTGATCGGCGGCGGTCTGGTGCTGTTCTTCAACACGGCGGCGATCTTCGCGATGGTGCGGCACTACGCCCACGAAAAGGAATTCATCTACGGGCTCGACATCCGGCATCTCGATGAGATGCGGCGGATGCGTGGCAAATAAGGGAGGGCACCATGCGCAAACATTATGAGCCACCGCGGCAAAGCGGATTCGGTCAATTTCTCGATTCGATCTTTCTGTTGGCGCTGGTGTACGTGGCGCTGTTTATTCCCTTGATACTCGGCCTGACCGGTGCCGGCAGCACGACCGTGATGCCCGCCGAGATCACCTGGGAAACCCTGAAGCAAAATCCCGTCATGCAGGCGCAGTGGGAGAAGCTTGGCTACACGGCGGAAACGGCCGCCGAGATGATTACCACGCGGTTCGACTACACCATTGATCCGCTGATGCTGTTGATCACCGCGGCGGTGATCCTGGGCTACTTCGTCTATCTCATCCGGATGTCGGACAAGGAATATCGCGACGTTATCAGCGAAAAATTCGACCTCTGAAACGAGGCAATGGGGGAGGGAAAAACCGATGTGGGTTCTACTAGAATATGCGGCGTGGGCGGTGTCAGCAAGCCTGCTCTTGTGGATGGTAGTGGACGCCGTGCGCGTCAATCGCGAGTTCGATGAGGAAACCCTGATGTCGTCGCGCGAGGGGATCGACGAGCTTCTGGAGCATGGCGACGTGCCGGAAGCGCGCGGGGGGGCCGGGCAATGACCGATCAGACGGCGAACAGAACTGCGGCGGTGGCCGCGAAATCGGAACGAATTGGCCTCCTGCGCGTGCTGGGTCCGGTGCATGTCTGGGCGCTTGGCGTGGGCATCGTCCTCGTCGGCGAGTTCATGGGCTGGAATTTTTCGGTCGGCAAGGGTGGCGCGCTGGGCGCGCTGATCGCCTGCTGGGTCATCGGCCTGCTTTACACTTGCGTCGCGATGATCGACTCCGAGGTGACCTCTACCGTGGCCGCGGCCGGCGGCCAATACGCGCAAGCCAAGCACATCATGGGGCCGCTGATGGCCTTCAATGTCGGGCTCTATCTGGTCATGGCCTACACCATGCTGGAGGCCGCCGATGCCCTGATCGTTGGCGATCTGATGGTGATCCTGGCGGAGCAGACGGGTTACACGGATCTCGATCCGCGACCGTTCGTGGTGCTGATCATCGCGCTGCTGGCGTTTCTGAATTATCGCGGCGTGTTCATGACGCTGTCGCTGAATTTCGTCATCACCGCGGCCGCCTTCGTATCGATCCTCATCCTTTTCATCGGTGTTCAGCCCTGGAATCCCGGCGCCGTATTGCAGCATGCCGGTCTGTTGACCGATCTGCCCTATGGTTGGATCGGGGTGATCGCGTCTTTCCAGTTCGGCATCTGGTATTATCTCGGTATCGAGGGAACGTGTCAGGCGGCCGAGGAGGTGCGCTCCCCCAGCCGGTCGCTGCCGCTCGGTACGATGACCGGGATCATGACACTGCTGATCGCGGCGACCTTGACGTGGTACGTATCCTCCGGGCTGCTGCCTTGGGAGTATCTCGGTCAGGCGGTCGTCCCGCTCTACGACGCGGCGCGAATGACCGGCAGCACGACGCTCCAGGTGTTCCTGTTCATCGGTACGATGTTCGCGGCGACGGCCTCTGCCAATGGCTGCATCAACGACGCCTCGCGGGCCTGGTTCTCCATGGGACGCGACCGCTACATGCCCAATTGGTTCGGGGCGGTGCACCCGCGCTATCGCACACCCTACCGATCGATCCTGATCTTGATCCCGATCGCCGTGTCCTTCGCCTTTACCGGGCTCTTGGACCAGGTGATCACCTTCTCGATCCTGTCCGGTCTCCTTGGCTACACCTTCATGCCGATCAACATGATCCTGTTCCGGCGAAAATGGCCTCTGGGCACGATCCGGCGGGGCTATGTGCATCCGCTGCACCCCTTGCCGGCGATCGTGTTGATGGTGTTGTGCGTGACCACCTTCTTCGCGACCTATCTCGGCTTTGGAGCCCAGCTGCTGGCGATGATGGCGTTCTACGTCGTGGCCTCGGTCTGGTTCACCATGCGCCGCTACAAATATGTCCGACGGTCCGACCAGTTCACCATGAACTGGCCGAAGCCGGTCGGCTACTGAGGCGGGAGAAGAGCCATGATGAAAAATGTGCTTTGCGCCATAGACGGTTCGCGCGCCTCCCAGCGGGCGGTGGATTTTGCGGTCGGCATGGCCGCAAATTTCGGGGCTGCGGTTCGGTTCATTACCGTCACGGCCGTGACCCAGGCCAGTGCAGCCAAGAGCCCGTTCTGGGACACGCGGCTGTTCGACGCGGGCGAGACGTTGATCGCTCGCGAGCAAACCCACGCGATGGAAGCGGCGGCCGCCAAGGGCGTGACGAACGCCAGTTGCGCCACCGTTAATGGACGGGATGTCGCCACGGCGATCGTGGCCTATGCGCAGGAGCACGGGTTCGATCATATCGTCATGGGCACGTCGGGACATTCGGTGCTGGAAAGGCTGTTGACGGGGTCGGTGGTCGACGACGTTCTGAATCAGCCGCATCCACCCGTCACGGTCGTATGATCGGGGCGGGCGCCTTTGCGGCGGCTGCCGCCGGGAGCGCGGCACTCGGCTGGATGTACCATCGCGACCGAACCCGCGTGATCGCCCATCGCAGATCGGTGTTCGAGGAGTGTCGGGGGCTGCTGGACGATGCCGAGCTGTCCCAGGACGGGGCGGACTATCCGCGTCTGACAGGCCGCCGGGATGAGGTTCCGGTCGAACTGCGGCTGCTCGCCGACACCATCCAGCTGCGCAAGCTGCCGGTGCTGTGGCTGCTGGTGACGATCCGGCAGCCGCTGAAGATCGCCGGGGTCTTCGACATGCTGATCCGGCCCGACAACTCGGAATATTATTCGCCGCACGACCGGTTGCGCACGGTTTTGCCAGCGCCGCCGGATTGGCCGGCGGACGCGGTGGTACGCTGCGACCGGCCGGATGCGGTCGCGCCGTTGCTCGATCGTCTCACCCCGCATGTGCGCGCCTTTACCGAGGAAGGGCGGGGCAAGGAGCTTTTTCTCGCCCCGCGCGGCCTGCGGCTGGTCTACCGCATCGACGAGAGTCGACGTGGACATTACCTGGCGACCCGCCAACCGCTGTTCGACAATGACCGGCTGGCGCGTGCCACGGTCGAGGACCTCATTGCCCGCGGCTTCGCGCTGGCCGCTGATATGTCGCGCGAGCACTGAGCCGGATGGCTGCCCCCCCTCGCGATCGTCCCCCGCATCATCCCTACACCGTCCTCGCGGTGTCGCTGGTCCTGACGGGCATGGGGCAGGTGCTGAATGGACAGGCGCAGCGGGGCCTGATGATGGCATTCACCGCGCTGGGGCTCGCATGGGTGAGCTACAACCTGACCACGCCCGAGATCAGTTTCGTTGGACGCTATGCGGGCGGGCTCATGATCCATGCCGTCGCCCTGATGGACGCTTACAAGTTCGCCCGGCTGCGATGGCAGCAGTGGCAGCTGGCGCAAGGAAAACAAGACGCGTGAACGACGCTTTCTGTTTTCTATGATGAAAATAAATTTCCTAACAGTTGATTTCCACTGGCGTTGGTGTTTATGTCTGCCTGGAACGTTTGCGAGAAAGGTGCGAAGCCGATGTGCGGTATCGTTGGGCTATTTCTGAAGGACCGGTCGCTTGAGCCGAAGCTTGGCGAAATGCTGACCGAGATGCTGGTGACCATGACCGATCGCGGCCCGGATAGCGCCGGGATCGCGATCTACGGGAAAAACGGTGATGGGCACGCGAAACTGACGTTGCAGGCTGAAAACCCGGACGTGGAATTCGCCGATCTGGCCGCCGACATGGGCGCGGCGATCGACGCCGAGGTCGAGATCCGGTGCAAGGACACGCACGCGGTGCTGAAAATTCCGAGCGACAAGATGGGCGAGGCGCGGCGCGCGTTGGCCGAACTTCGCCCGAATGTTCGGGTGATGAGCGCCGGCGACAACATCGAAATCTACAAGGAAGTCGGGCTGCCGAAGGATGTCGCTGCGCGGTTTGGCCTATCCGCCATGGCGGGAAGTCACGGCATTGGCCACACCCGGATGGCGACGGAATCCAAGGTCAATACGCTGGGCGCACACCCCTATTCGACCGGCCCGGACCAGTGCCTGGTGCACAATGGTTCACTGTCGAACCACAATGGACTGCGGCGCAAGCTGGTGCGTGAAGGCATGTCGTTCGAGACCGAGAACGATACCGAAGTCGCTGCCGCCTATCTGAGCCACAAGCTGCGGACCGGCAGCAATCTCAGGGAGGCATTGGAAGCCAGTCTGGACGATCTGGACGGGTTCTTCACCTTCGTGGTCGGAACCAAGGACGGGTTCGGCGTCGTGCGCGATCCGATCGCCTGCAAGCCCGCCGTCATGGCCGAAACCGACCAATATGTTGCCTTCGGCAGCGAATATCGCGCGCTGGTCAACCTGCCGGGCATCGAGAACGCCAAGGTATGGGAGCCCGAGCCTGCCACCGTCTATTTCTGGGAACATTGAGATGCAGACGATTGATCTTGCCGAGACCACCCTGCGCGAGCTGAATTCCGTTTTGCAGGCGCAGCGCGATAACACCAACCAGACCGCCTGGACCGTCGAAAATCCGCGCGGCGGACATGCGTTGGCTGTGGGACTCGACGCGCCGATCGAGGTCACGGTCAGGGGCTCCACGGGCTACTACTGCGCCGGCATGAACAAGCAGGCCACCGTGAGGGTCGAAGGTTCGGCGGGACCTGGCGTTGCCGAAAACATGATGTCGGGCAGCGTCATTATCGACGGCGATGCCAGCCAGTATGCCGGCGCGACGGGTCGGGGCGGATTGCTGGTCATCAAGGGCAATGCCGCCTCGCGGTGCGGCATCTCGATGAAGGGCATCGACATCGTCGTCCATGGCAATATCGGCCACATGTCGGCGTTCATGGCGCAGGCTGGCAACCTCGTGGTCTTGGGCGATGCGGGCGACGCGCTTGGCGACTCGCTCTACGAGGCCCGCCTTTTCGTGCGCGGCAAGGTGAAAAGCCTGGGCGCGGACTGCATCGAAAAGGAGATGCGCCCCGAGCATCTGGATATCCTTCGCGACCTCCTGGAGCGTGCCGGCGCCGACGCGCGGCCCGAAGAGTTCAAGCGCTACGGGTCGGCGCGTCAGCTCTATAATTTCCACATCGACAATGCTTACTGAGGAGACGGAGATGAAAGACGCTCCCCCGCACGCCGTGCCACGGACCGAGCCACGGCAATCCTGGACCTTCAGCAACAGCGTCAATGCCGAAATCCGCCGCGCGGCGGCGACGGGTCTCTATGACATCCGCGGCGGTGGCTCCAAACGGCAGCTGCCGCATTTCGACGACCTCCTGTTTCTCGGCGCGTCGATCTCGCGCTATCCGCTCGAAGGTTATCGCGAGAAATGCGGAACCAGCGTCACCTTGGGCACGCGGTACGCGAAAAAGCCCATCGAGCTGAAAATTCCCGTTACTATCGCCGGAATGAGTTTCGGCTCGCTCTCGGCCCACGCCAAGGAGGCACTGGGTCGCGGCGCGTCCGCCGCAGGAACCTCGACGACCACCGGCGACGGCGGGATGACCGAGGAGGAGCGCGGGCATTCCGACAGGCTCGTCTATCAGGTTCTGCCGTCCCGCTATGGGATGAATCCCGACGATCTGCGCCGCGCCGATGCGATCGAGGTGGTCGTGGGGCAGGGTGCCAAGCCCGGTGGCGGCGGCATGCTCCTCGGGCAGAAGATCACCGAGCGCGTGGCTGGGATGCGGACGCTGCCGGTGGGTATCGATCAGCGCTCGGCCTGTCGTCACCCCGACTGGACGGGGCCGGACGATCTCGAGATCAAGATTCTCGAGATCCGCGAGATCACTGGCTGGGAGAAGCCGATCTATGTGAAGATCGGTGGCGCGCGGCCGTATTACGACACTACGCTGGCGGTGAAAGCCGGTGCGGACGTGGTCGTGCTGGACGGCATGCAAGGCGGCACCGCTGCGACGCAGGACGTCTTCATCGAGCACGTCGGCCAGCCGATCCTTGCGTGTATCCGTCCAGCGGTACAGGCGCTCCAGGACATGGGTATGCATCGCGAGGTGCAATTGATCGTCTCCGGCGGCATTCGAACCGGCGCGGATGTCGCCAAGGCGCTGGCGCTTGGCGCTGACGCGGTTGCCATCGGGACGGCAGCCCTGGTCGCGCTGGGCGACAACGATCCCGTCTGGGAGGAGGAATACCGCAAGCTCGGAACGGTGGCGGGAGCCTATGACGACTGGCAGGAAGGTCGTGACCCGGCTGGGATCACGACCCAGGATCCGGAGCTGATGGAACGCCTGGACCCGCTGGCGGCGGGTCGGAGGCTGCACAACTATCTTTCGGTCCTGACCCTGGAAGCCCAGACGATCGCCCGGGCCTGCGGACACAATCACGTCCACAATCTGGAGCCGGAGGATCTGTGCGCCCTGACCGTGGAAGCCGCGGCCATGGCGCGCGTGCCGCTGGCGGGGACTTCCTGGATACCGGGACAGTCCGGATACTGAACGAGAAAATGATGATGGGGAGGGGACGGTAGAATATGGCTGCGGATCTCGCAAAATTCGCCAAGGATAAAGGCGTCAAATACTTCATGGTGTCGTTCACCGACCTGTTCGGTGGGCAGCGCGCCAAGATCGTGCCTGCCCGATCAATCGCCAAGACGCAAAAGGACGGTGCCGGCTTTGCCGGCTTCGCCACCTGGCTGGATCTGACGCCGGCGCATCCGGACATGCTGGGGGTGCCCGATCCTGACGGCGTTATCCAACTGCCCTGGAAGCCAGACACCGCCTGGGTTCCGGCGAATTGCGTCATGGAGGACGCGCCGGTTGCCCACGCGCCGCGCAATGTCCTCAATCGTTTGGTGAAGGAAGCCGCCGCCGAGGGATTGCGTGTCAAGACCGGTATCGAGGTAGAGTTCTTCCTGCTGACGCCCGATGGCCAGCAGCTGGCGGACTCCCACGATAGCGCGGCCAAGCCCTGCTATGACCAGCTCGCCATCATGCGGCAGGCGGACCTGATCGGCGAAGCGCTCGACCATATGAGCGAGCTCGGCTGGGGGCCTTACCAGGCCGACCACGAGGACGCGAACGGCCAGTACGAAATGAACTGGGATTTCGACGACGCCATCGCCACTGCCGACAAGCACTCCTTCTTCAAGTTCATGATTCGCTCGCTCGCCGAAAAATACGGCATGCGCGCGACCTTCATGCCCAAGCCGATCGAAGGGCTGACCGGCAACGGCGCGCATGTGCACGTCTCGGTCTGGGACTCCACCGGCAAGACCAACCTCTTTGCCGACGGCAGCAAGGAGATGGGGATGTCGGATACCTGCCGGTATTTCCTCGGCGGCATCATGAAGCACGCCTCGGCGCTCGCCGCGATCACCAATCCGACGGTCAACTCCTACAAGCGCATCAACGCGCCCCGCACGACATCCGGCGCGACCTGGGCACCGAATACAGTCACTTGGTCGGGCAACAACCGCACCCACATGGTGCGCGTGCCGGGACCGGGCCGGTTCGAGCTGCGCCTGCCGGACGGGGCGGCAAACCCTTATCTGCTGCAGGCGGTGATCATCGCGGCGGGTCTCGACGGGGTGCGGACCAAAGCCGACCCGGGCAAGCGCTACGACATCGACATGTACCAGAACGGTCATACGGTGAAGGACGCCCCGATCCTGCCGCTGAACCTTTTGGACGCGCTGCGGACCTTCGACAAGGACGAGAGCCTGAAAGCGACGTTGGGCGAGGAGTTTTCCCGCGCCTATATCAAGCTGAAGATGCAGGAGTGGAATTCCTTCGTGAGCCATTTTTCCCAGTGGGAACGCAAGAACACCCTGGATATCTGAGGCTGCGCGCCGGTTTGCCCCGACGTTCGGCTATTCGGACGAATTTCATCCCACTTATCCAAGCTGCGTCTTTGCGCGCCCGGTGCCTTCTTGGGGAGGCCGGGCGCGCAAACTCGACGGGGCACGACCGAAAACCTCGCGAAACGCCGTGGAAAAATGGGCGGAATTCGCGAAGCCGGTCGCCAGCGCGATTTCGGTCAGCGACAGGGTGGACTGGGTCAAAAGATTGCCGGCCTTGCCCAGCCTGAGTTCGCGGTAGAACGTCATTGTGCTGCGGCCCAGCTTTTGACGGAAAAGCCGGTTGAGCTGCCGGGGGCCGATGCCCGAAAGCTGTGCCAGCTGTGCCAACTCCAGCGGATCGGCCACATGGTTTTCCATCATTTCGATCGACTGGATCAAGGCCGGATCGTTCGTCCCATAGCGTTCCACGAGACCGGCGCGTTGCGGCCCTCCGGAGGGACGGATTTCGGTGTGCATGAACCAGTCGCTGACCTGGCGGGCGAAGGCGGGACCATGATGCACGTTGATCAATGCGTGCATCATATCGAGCGGCGCGGTGCCGCCAGCGCAGGTGATCCGGTCGCGATCCATGACGTAGAGCGTACGTTCCACCATCAATGCCGGGGATATTTCCGCCAGGGTTGGCGCATGTTCCCAGTGGACGGTCATGCGTCGGCCCTCCATCAGTCCGGCAAGCGCGAGAATGACAGGGCCGCCCGACACCCCGCCCAGACGAACGCCGTGCCGCGCGAGTTGCCGCAGCCAGTTGAACACCCGTTCATCGGCGAAGGTGCCCGGATCGCCGCCCGCCACGACGAGAACGAGATCGAAGTCGACGTCACGTCCAAGTTGGGCGGATGCCGCGACCATCGATCCGCTCGAACTGATGCCGTGCGCATCCCCGACGGTCAGGTGGCGAATGTCGTAAACGGTTCGATCGGCCAGTAGATTCGCGGCCCGAAGCGGCTCGACCGCTGACGCGTAAGACATCAGCGCAAAGCCGTCGATCAGCAGGAATCCAATTCGGAAGGCGCCGGGCTGCTCCATTGTCATGACCATAATCTGTAATATTCCGTCTTTATGGGGAAAGTCCATCCAGCCGGCGAGGGCTCAGTATTGATCGGCAAGCAAGGGCGGAGACTAATGCGATATTCGCTGCTGAAAATTCTCACCGAGGGGCTGACTGGCAACCGGGGCTGGCCGCCGGTCTGGCGGGAGCCCGAGCCGAAGACCGACTACGACGTCGTTATCGTCGGCGCCGGCGGGCATGGGCTGGCAACTGCCTATTACCTTGCCAAGGAATTCGGCATCACCAACGTCGCGGTGCTGGAGAAGGGTTGGCTCGGCTCCGGTAATATCGGCCGCAACACGACGATCATCCGATCCAACTATCTGTTGCCCGGTAACGAGCCGTTCTACGAATTCTCGATGAAGCTCTGGGAAGGCCTGGAGCAGGATTTCAATTACAACGCGATGGTCTCCCAGCGGGGAGTCCTCAACCTCGGTCACAGCGACGCGCAGCGCGATGCCTTCGCGCAGCGGGGCAATGCCATGCGGCTGGCCGGTTCCGACGCGGTCCTTCTCGATACCGAGGCGGTCCGCGAAATGTGTCCCTTCCTCGACTTCGACAACGCCCGCTTTCCGATCAAGGGCGGGCTTTGGCAGCCGCGCGGCGGCACCGTCCGCCATGACGCGGTCGCCTGGGGTTATGCGCGCGGCGCCGACAGTCGCGGCGTCGACATTATCCAGAACTGCGAGGTCACCGGTTTCCAGATCGAGAACGGGATCTGCCGGGGCGTCGAGACCACCCGCGGCAAGATCCGCGCCAAGAAGGTCGCCGTCTGTGTCGCCGGCTCGTCGGGCCGGGTGATGGAAAAGGCCGGCATGCGCCTGCCGATCGAAAGCCACGTCCTGCAGGCTTTCGTCTCGGAGGGGCTGAAGCCGGTCATTCCGGGCGTCATCACCTTCGGCGCCGGTCATTTCTACGTCAGCCAGTCCGACAAGGGCGGCCTCGTCTTCGGCGGCGATCTCGACGGCTACAACAGCTACGCCCAGCGCGGCAATTTGCCGGTGGTGGAGGATGTCTGCGAGGGCGGCATGGCGATCATGCCGATGATCGGCCGCGCGCGGCTCCTGCGCATGTGGGGCGGCATCATGGACATGTCGATGGATGGCTCGCCCTTCATCGACAAGACCGATATCGGCGGCCTCTATTTCAATGGCGGCTGGTGCTATGGCGGCTTCAAGGCAACGCCCGCCTCCGGCTACTGCTACGCGCATCTCCTGGCCCGTGACGAACCCCATCCGACAGCGGCCGCCTATCGGCTCGACCGCTTCCGCCGTGGCGCGATGATCGACGAAAAAGGCCAGGGCGCGCAGCCCAATCTGCACTGAGCCCAATCTGCATTGAGGACGTGACCATGCCGACGGTCGATACCCATCCATTCCCGATCGGGAAGCAGGCGGAAGCGCCGAGCGGGAGGAGCAAAGCGAAATGATCATCGACCACCCCCTTCTCGGCCCCCGCGATGCGGCGGAATTCGTGTATCTCGGCGACGCCGCGCTGATCGACCGGCCCGACCCGAAGGACGAAGGCGCGAGCGAGAAATTCCATGATTATCTCTACTTGCGGGATAACCCGGCCGGCTTGCATCGCGAGCTTTGGTATCATGAACAGGGCGATCGCTCCTGGCTGGTCCTGACCCGCAACACGCTGACACACGAGATCACGTCGGTCGAACTGGCGCGCGACGTCGCCTTGGCACGGGGGCGGGGAGCATGACCGACAGCCGAACACCCACCGCAACGCCCGGCCCGGTCGAAGCCGGGACCGGTGCCACGCAACCCTTTCGAGTCCAGGGCGGTCTGATCGAGCGGACCGGTGGCGTCCGTTTCAGCTTCAACGGGACATCGTTCCAGGGCCATGACGGCGACACGCTCGCCTCCGCGCTGCTCGCCAATGGTGTCCGCGTGGTCGGGCGCTCGTTCAAATATCATCGGCCCCGCGGCATCTTTTCGGCGGGGTCGGAAGAGCCGAACGCGCTAGTCCAGTTGCGCCGGGGGGCCCATCAGGAGCCCAACACGCGCGCCACCACGGTCGAGCTGTTCGACAATCTGGAGGCCACCAGCCAGAACCATCGCGGCCCGCTCGGTTTCGACCTGATGGCGGCGAGCGACCTGCTGTCACCCTTCCTGTCGGCCGGCTTCTACTACAAGACCTTCATGTGGCCGAAGGCGTTCTGGGAGAAATTCTACGAGCCGCTGATCCGCAATTCGGCCGGGCTCGGCCGGCTTTCCATGGAGCCCGATCCGGACAGCTACGACAAGGGTTTCCTGCATTGCGACGTGCTGGTGATCGGCGCGGGGCCGGCGGGTCTTGCGGCGGCACTGGCGGCGGGACGCGCCGGCGCCCGGGTGATCATCGCCGACGAGGATTTTCGGCTCGGCGGCAGGCTGAATGCCGAGACATTGGCCGTCGACGGCCTGCCTGGCTCCGACTGGGCCGATCAGGCGGGCGCCGAGTTGGCCGCCATGGCCAACGTTCGCGTGATGCCCCGCACGACCGTTTACGGGGCCTTCGACCACGGCACCTACGGCGCGCTCGAACGCAAGACCGACCATCTTCCCGTGTCTGGCGGAAAGCCACGGCAGGTGCTCTGGCGCATTCACGCGAAGCGCACGATCCTTTGCGCCGGTGCGACGGAAAGACCGATCGCCTTCGGCAACAACGATCGCCCCGGCGTGATCATGGCGGGTGCCGTGCGGGCCTATGCGAACCGATGGGCGGTCGCGGCCGGCAAGCGGGTCGCCGTTTTCACCAACAATGACGACGGCTGGCGAACGGCTGTCGATCTGGCCGCCAAGGGTGTCGAGATCGCCGCCGTGATCGATACCCGCCCCGGCGCGGCCCGTGCCAAGCTGCCGGGGACGGCAATCCATATGGGCGACGCGGTTATGGACACGTCAGGTCGCATGGGAATCCGCCAGATCAAGCTTGCCGGCGGCGCGAGCATATCGGCCGATTGTCTCGCCGTCTCAGGCGGTTGGAACCCGAACGTCCACCTGACCTGCCATCAGGGCGGGCGGCCTGAATGGCGGGACGACATCGCGGCGTTCGTGCCGGGGAAGAATCTTCCTGTCGGCATGGCGGTGGCGGGCGCGGCGAACGGCTCCCAGTCGCTCGCGTCTGCCCTCTTGGAGGGAAGCCAAAGGGCCGATCAAGCGGTCGAGGCTCTCGGCTTCCCTCCCTCGCGCCAGAGACTCCCGGCAGCGGAAGACGAAGCGGTCGCGGTGTCAGCCTTCTGGCATGTCACGCAAAGTCGCTCGCGCGCCTGGGTCGATCAGCAGAACGACGTGACCATCAAGGACGTGACGCTCGCCCACAAAGAGGGATTCCGCTCCGTCGAGCATCTGAAGCGCTACACCACCCTTGGCATGGCGACCGATCAGGGCAAGACGGCGAATGTTCTCGGACTTGCCATCATGGCCGAGATCGCCGGCCGGAGCATCCCCGAGACCGGCACCACGATCTTCCGTCCGCCCTACACTCCGGTGGCGATCGGCGCCCTGGCGGGCCGGTCGCGAGGTAAGGATTTTCGTCCCTATCGCCTGACTCCCAGCCACGATTGGGCCAAGGAGCAGGGCGCGGTGTTCGTCGAGACAGGCGCCTGGCTGCGCGCCCAGTGGTTCCCCCGCTCCGGTGAAACGCATTGGCGGCAGAGCGTCGACCGCGAGGTGGAGATAACGCGAGGCTCGGTCGGGATCTGCGACGTGACCACGCTCGGCAAGGTCGACATCCAGGGTCGGGACGCGGCGGAATTCCTCAACAAGGTCTACGCCAACGGCTTCGCCAAGCTGGCCGTCGGCAGGACCCGCTACGGGATCATGCTGCGCGAGGACGGCATCGTGATGGACGATGGCACCACCGCCCGCCTGTCCGAGACGCATTTCGTGATGACCACGACGACGGCCAACGCGGGCAGCGTATTCCGGCATCTGGAGTTCTGCCGCCAGTGCCTCTGGCCCGGTCTCGACGTTCATCTGATTTCCACCACCGACGGCTGGGCGCAATATGCGGTGGCCGGACCGAACGCCCGCAACCTCATCCGCAAGGTCGTCGATGCGGAGCACGATGTCTCCAATGAGGCCTTCCCGTTCATGGCCTGCGGCGAGCTCACCGTGTGCGGTGGCACGCCGGCGCGGCTGTTCCGCATCTCCTTCTCGGGCGAACTTGCCTATGAGATCGCGGTACCGACCCGCTTTGGCGACGCCATGATCCGCGCGCTGATGGCGGCCGGCGAGGAATTCGACGTGGTTCCCTACGGCACCGAAGCGCTCGGCGTGATGCGGATCGAGAAGGGCCACGCGGCAGGCAACGAACTGACCGGCCAGACCACCGCCCGCGATCTCGGCCTCGGCCGCATGGTTTCCAAGCAGAAGGATTGCATCGGCAACGTCCTGTCCGAGCGGCCTGACCTCAACCGCGAAGACGGCCTCCGCCTGGTCGGATTCCGTCCGGTCGATCGCGCTGAAAGCCTCACGGCCGGCGCGCATTTCCTCCAGCGGGGCAGCGCGGCGACGACAGAGAACGACGAAGGGTGGATGACGTCGGTAACCTATTCGCCGTCGCTCGGCCATTCGATCGGTCTCGGCTTTATCAAGCGAGGCGAGGCGCGCGGGGGCGAGATCGTCCGCGCAATGGATTTCGTGCGCGGCAAGGAGATCGAGGTCGAAATCGTCTCACCGCATTTCATCGACCCTGAAGGAGAGCGGCTCCGTGTCTGACCTCACGCTTACGGCGAAGCCGGCGCTTGGCGGCTACCGGCAGGATTTTGGCGGAATCACGCTCAGCGAACATCCGGATATCGCCATCGTGTCCATCGCCACGCCGCTCGGCGGCGAGACGGCTCTCGTGCAAGCGGTGACCGGCGGCTTTGGCGCAAGTCCGCCCCCGGTCGGGGGGACGACGCTGTCGAGCGATGGCCGGATTCGCTTGCTGGGCATGGCTCCGGGCCAGGTCTTCGCCGTCTTCGAACATGATGGCGCGAATGCCCGCGCGCTTGTCGACGGCAAGCTGGAAGGCGCCGCCTATACCACCGACCAGACCGATGTCTGGGTCGCGCTTCGGATCGATGGACAGCGGACCCGCGCGGCGCTGGAGCGGATCTGTCCGCTCGACCTTCATCCGGGCGCTTTTCCGGAAGGAAGGGTGGCGCGAACGGTGATGGAGCATCTCGGGGTGATCATTCTCCGCGAGGGTCCGGACGCCTTCCTTCTGCTCTCGGCGCGATCCTCGGCGGGGTCGTTTCTTCACGCGGTCGAGACTTCGATCCAGAACGTGATGTGAGCCATCGCGACAACAGCGAACGCAGCGGCGGGCACGGTCTTGAGACCGGGCCAGAGCAAACAAGCGTTGCGCAACAACAATAAAATCGGGCCACGGCCCAAGCACGGAATGGGAGGACAAACAGACCATGGCGTTCAAGACCGACATTGAGATTGCCCGCGAGGCGAAGAAGCTGCCGATTCAGGAGATCGGGGCGAAGCTGGGGATCGGGCTCGAGG